>NZ_CALJEM010000019.1 GCF_938074695.1 uncultured Thermosynechococcus sp. | reverse complement strand
CTCCCCCCTGCTCCAAAAGGCGGCCATTTTTCATCACCCGCGATCGCCCGCCACCGCCTTCGGGTCGCTCCCAAGTGTCCTCCTGAAACTGGGCACCGCCATCGGCAGCCTCTAAAGCCTGACAAATTTGATCCTGTAAATCCTTCACAAAGGTGGCCACCCGTTGACGGGAATCCCTGGGCACAGCGGTGGTAGCAGAGGTTACAACAGTCATAGTCAATATCGAAATCCCAATAACGGTCTTCAGTGTCAAACAGCAGTTCAAAGCGTGTCTAGGCCTTGACTGTCTTTATTGTACTGCTCTGCCAGCACCTGGGCGAACTTGGCGGCCAGGGCAGCCACCCACTGTTCATCCTGCTTGGTATAGCTGCGCGGCGCATTGGTGCCCAGAATCATCACGGTTTGTTCATCCACCGGTTGGCAGATCACCCCTTGGGTATTGGGGGGCAAGTAGTCAAATTCAATGCGGCCGGGGTAAAGAGCCAGATTCACTAAATAGATGGGGCGTTGGGTTTGCAGGGCGCGCCGGACAATGGGGCCGGCAGCCGTCATGGGTTTGGGGCCGAGAATGCCGCGCCGCAGAAGGGGGCGATCGCCCCGCCAAATCACAATGGACTTTGTGGGCGTATTGGTGAGCAACGTATAGGAAAGCCACGCCAGTTCCGTTTTCAGTGCCGAATCCAAATCAGCCGCCAGTTCAAAGCCCTCCTCCCCCTCCAGAATGACCGCTTCGGGAGGACGGGGCTGCACCTGCTGCCAGATCAGCGTCGTTAAAACCAACACCGCTGCTAGGATCACCCCCACCACATCAGACCGCGCTTGCGAGGGGGTCAGCAGCGGCGTCAGGAGACGATTGAGCAGGAGCAGGGTGCCCCCCAGAATCCCCGTTGCCAGGGGCAGATAGCGCAGGAATTGATTGTTCATCACAATCTTGAAAAATGGCCCGACAGTCACTGTATCTATTCTCTGTTAGTCTAATCTTGCGGTGGGAGGAGTAAATGGCACCATGCCAAGACCAGGGTTCGCAGGCCTCAGGCGGGGGGCGATCGCCCTTTTGGAACTGGTGAGCTTTAGCCTTTTAGACCCTCTCCCCTTGGCCCTTGGCGGTGCACCGCCGGCCATCCTCGCCAGTCCTAGGGCTGCCCCCTTGCACCTAGAAATTAGCCTCTCGCGGCGGCAACTAACCCTCTATCGCGGCCAGACCCCCCTGCGCCGCTATCCCGTGGCCGTTGGCCGACCGGGGTGGGAAACCCCCGTGGGCACATTTCAAGTGCGGCAGATGATTCGCGATCCCGCTTGGAAAAATCCCTTTAGCGGTGTCGTGATTGCCGGCGGGCATCCCCAAAATCCCTTGGGACGGCGTTGGATTGGCTTTTGGAGTGATGGCAAAAATTGGGTTGGGCTGCATGGTACCCCCAATCCTGAGTCTGTGGGTCAGGCGGTCTCCCACGGCTGCGTGCGCATGTACAACCGCGACATAGAGGAGCTGTTTGAGAAAGTGCAACTGGGTGTACCTGTGATTGTGGTGCGCTAGAAGGGGGCAGCCAAAGCAGCGCCGAAAAAGACAACGGCGATCGCGTCCACCAAGCCATGGAGGATGACCCCTGCCCACAGCCGCTGGGTACAGGCAAAGGTGAAGCAGTAAAAAAGGGAGGCAAATGTTGCCATAAGGACATACACCCCTCGGTACACAAGGAGGGGCAGTTGAATATTGGCATTCGGCTGATTGCCCATATGCACAATGCCAAAAACCAGCGAGCAAATGAGGATGGCACCCCAAGCAATGACCGCCGCACGTTGGCGATCGCCCCCAGCCTGCTGCAGGAGATCCCGCACAAAAATCATCAGCCCACTGCGAAAGAGCACCTCCTCAAAAATGCCCACCCGCAGCACAAAAAGGGTCGAATAGACAAATACCTGAAGTGGCGAAGGGGTGAGGTTAAATTGCGCCAAGGGCAAAAAGCCCAAGAGACTCCCCAAGGGCACCATGGTTATCAAGGCCGCCAAAAATATTCCCCCCAGTAAACGCGCATCGCGCCGGCGCGGTTCAAAGCTATAGCCAAAGTGCGATCGCCCCAGCCCACTGCCAAAAATAATCACCAAGATAAACAGTTGCAGCGCCACCAAAGGGCCAAAGCGAAAGTAGGGGGTGGAGAACCAGTAGAGGCTAAAAAGCGAGACCGCCATCAAGGGAATGTCGTGCCATCCTAAGCCGCTGCGGATCCGCCGCGGAGATTGTCGCCGCTGCCAATCGCCCCAAGCACAGAGGAGCAGATAAATCGGCGTAATGAGGAATCCTTCGCTGTGCTCTTTGGCAAATGCTGGCGACATCAGCCCGCTGTGGCTAAGCAGCAAATAGAGCGCTGCGCCACTGATCCACCCCCACAACACAGGTCTCGGCGTGGTTTTCTGCCGTAGGAGGAAAGGAACGCGCAGCATTGCCCAGACGCCGCCAAGAAAAATCAGCAAATTCAGCCACGGCTGATCGGCCAAGAGTAAATTCCTGAGAATTGGGTACCAGGGAAAGTAAGTGACCCCCGGCAGCAGCAGGCCCATCGTGAGGTACAGCGCCAAACTTAGGAGTAATCGTCTTGGCCAGCGCTGAGCAATTGTCTCAAAATCCCGCTTGCCGATTGCCCACCACAGCACGGGAAAACCGCCAATGATCACAACAGCAGCGGCCTCCACAAGGCTTTCTAACCACGGCCAGGGGGTTGGCGACACAGAATGGAGATAGAGCAGTTGTGCTAAAAACCACAGTCCACAGGCAAGGAGGGCTGTTTGCCGCTCGCGGCGTGCTGAGTAGTGAGCTGGCGTTAAAAACGCTTGGGGAGCCTCCAGTACAGTCCGTTGGGGGAGGAGAGTGGGCTGAGGAATGGGCATTTCCGAACCATGGCGATCGCAACTACAGACGGAGCGTTATAATCAAGGCTTATTCCCCAGCGGTCGAATGTTCTATCTTGACCCCGACTGGTGCCATTGATCTTTGCGTATCCCGCAACCGCATTTTGCCATGACTACTTCCCCCCTTGACCGCGATCAGCTTATTCAACAACTCAAAGATTTGCAAGCCAGAGCCTTGGGGGCGATCGCCGCAGCAGATACCCTTGAGCAGCTAGAACAACTGCGGGTAGCCTATCTTGGCAAAAAAGGGGAACTCTCGCAAATTCTTGCCCTGATGGGCAAATTGCCCGCCGGCGATCGCCCCACGATTGGCACCCTTGCCAACACCCTCAAAGAGCGCCTTCTCCAAGAGCTAGAGACACGGCGCCAAACCCTGCAAGCGGAAAAAATTGCTGCCCAGCTGGCGGCAGAAACACTGGATGTCACCATGCCGGGGGTCTTTCGTCCCCAGGGGCACATTCATCCCCTCAACAGCACCATTGACCGCATCCTCGATATTTTTGTGGGTCTTGGCTATAGGGTTGCCAATGGCCCAGAGATGGAAACCGACTACTACAACTTCCAAGCCCTGAATACCCCGGTGGATCACCCGGCTCGCGACATGCAGGACACCTTTTACTTGCCCGATGGCAATCTCCTGCGCACCCACACCTCCTCGGTGCAAATTCGCTATATGGAACTGAACGATCCCCCCATTCGGATTGTGGCGCCGGGGCGCTGTTACCGGCGGGATAGCGAAGATGCGACCCACGCAGCCGTGTTTCACCAGGTTGAGATTTTGGCAGTGGATGAGGGACTGACCTTTACCGACCTCAAGGGAACCGTCACAACCTTCCTGGCTGAACTCTTCGGCGAGGTGCCCATTCGTTTCCGTGCCAGCTACTTTCCCTTTACCGAACCCTCCGCCGAGGTGGATGTGCAGTGGCAGGGACGCTGGCTAGAAGTTATGGGTTGCGGCATGGTGGATCCCGCCGTCCTCAAAAACGTTGGCTACGATCCAGAGGTTTATACGGGCTTTGCCGCCGGCTTTGGCGTAGAGCGGTTTGCCATGGTGTTGCATCAAATTGACGACATTCGCCGCTTCTACACCAGTGATTTGCGCTTTTTGCGGCAGTTTTAGGAGGGCAGAGCCTTGGCGCAACCCCGTCTAGTGGCCATCCTCAATGGAAAGGGGGGCGTGGGCAAAACCACAACGGCCATCAACCTTGCCGCCACCTATGCCGAGCAGTACAAAGTGCTATTGGTGGACACCGATCCCCAAGCTTCCGCCACCTGGTGGTTTCAGCGCGGCGGCCGGTCCATGGGCTTCGATCTCGCCCAAGAGGTGAACCCAAAACTCCTCAGCAATGTGCGCAAGCTCACTGGCTATGATCTCATTGTGGTGGATACCCCTCCCGCTTTAGCCTCCACTGCCCTTGCAGCGGTCGTGCCCATTGCGGACTACTTGGTGCTGCCCACCCCACCCGCCCCCATTGACCTTGCCGCCCTCATTGAAACTGTCAAGCAGGTGGTGCAGCCGTCTAAGGTTCCCCACCGCGTCCTGCTCACCCGCGTGGATCCCCGTTGCGTCAATGAGGCTCTCGAAGCCCAAAATACCCTCCTGCAGTTGGGGGTGGCGGCCTGTCACTCTTTTATTCGCGCCTACAAAGCCCACGAACGGGCAGCTCTTGAGGGCGTTCCCATCACCCAATGGAAGGGCAAACAGGCCAGAGAAGCCCAAGCAGATTACCGCCGCGTTGCGGAAGAGTTACAGCGAGACTGGCGCTAGGGGCGATCGCCCCAAAGGTATCTAAAGTAACTAAAGAACTCAACGCAACTCTGTACTTTAGAATCTGGATCTGCACTTCAATGCCTTCCCCCATCCGCCATTTGTTGTGAATTGAGGTTAAACAGCGTGGACACAACCGTACTCAGCCAATACCGTCAGCACACCCAAGAACGAGCTGCCTTGGGCATTCCCCCCTTGCCCCTGACGGCGGCGGAAACCTCAGCGGTTTGTGATCTACTGCAAAATCCTCCAGTGGGAGAAGAAGAGTATCTACTGCATCTGATTCGCGATCGCGTGCCCCCTGGGGTTGATGAAGCAGCCTATGTCAAGGCGGGCTTTTTGACGGCGATCGCCAAGGGTGAACTCACCAGCCCCCTCATTTCCCCCGTTGCAGCCGTGGAACTCCTCGGCACCATGCTTGGGGGCTACAACGTCCAATCCCTCATTGACCTACTGCGCCATGAAAACAGGGAGCTGGCCCAGGCGGCCGCCACTGCCCTAGGCCATACCCTACTGGTCTATGACGCCTTTCACGATGTCCAGGACCTGATGGATCAAGGCAACACCTATGCCCGGCAAGTGATGGAATCTTGGGCCAAGGGCGACTGGTTTACCCACCGTGACCCCCTGCCCGAAGCTATTACCGTGACTGTCTTCAAAGTGGCGGGCGAAACCAATACCGATGATCTTTCCCCTGCTCCCCATGCCACCACCCGCCCCGACATTCCCCTCCACGCCTTGACCATGCTGGAAAGCCGCCTGCCCCAGGCACTGCAAATCATTGCTGAGCTGAAGCAAAAGGGCTATCCCCTTGCCTATGTGGGAGATGTGGTGGGCACCGGTTCCTCCCGCAAGTCCGCCACCAACTCGCTGATTTGGCACATTGGTCGTGACATTCCCCACGTCCCCAACAAGCGCACAGGGGGGATATGTCTGGGGGGCAAGATTGCACCCATTTTCTTTAACACCCTAGAGGACGCCGGCGCGCTGCCCATTGAGTGCGATGTCACCCCCATGAAGATGGGGGATGTGGTGACCATCTACCCCTACCGCGGCGAAATCACCAATGAAGCCGGAGAGGTTATCAGTTGCTTTACCCTCAAGCCCAATACCCTCTTAGACGAAGTGCGTGCTGGCGGACGGATTTCCCTCCTCATCGGTCGTACCCTCACTGACAAAGCCCGCGCTGCCCTTGGCTTAGACCCCAGTCCCCTCTTTACCCGTCCTCAGCCACCCCTTGAGAGCAGCAAGGGCTATACCTTGGCGCAAAAGATTGTCGGTAAAGCCTGTGGTCTCCCCGGCGTCCGCCCCGGCACCTACTGCGAACCCGTGATGACCACCGTTGGCTCCCAAGACACCACAGGCCCAATGACCCGCGATGAGCTTAAGGAACTGGCCTGCCTTGGCTTTGGGGCGGATTTGGTATTGCAAAGTTTCTGCCATACCGCCGCCTATCCCAAGCCCGTGGACATCAAAACCCACAAAGAACTGCCGGACTTTATTACCTCGCGGGGAGGGGTGTCGCTGCGACCGGGGGATGGCATTATCCACTCGTGGCTCAACCGCATGCTCTTGCCGGATACGGTGGGCACCGGTGGTGATTCCCATACCCGGTTTCCTCTGGGCATCTCATTTCCTGCAGGCTCTGGTTTGGTGGCTTTTGCCGCCGCTTTGGGCGTGATGCCCCTCAATATGCCGGAGTCGGTGTTGGTGCGCTTCAAAGGCTCGCTCCAACCAGGGGTGACGCTGCGGGACATTGTCAATGCCATTCCCTATGTAGCCATCCAGCAGGGCAAGCTCACAGTGGCCAAGGAGAATAAAAAGAATGTTTTCTCCGGGCGGATCATCGAGATGGAGGGGCTGCCGGATTTGCAACTGGAGCAGGCCTTTGAACTGACAGATGCCACAGCGGAGCGATCGGCAGCGGGGTGCACCATTAAGCTGAGTGAGGAAACCGTGGCCACCTACCTGCGTTCCAACGTGATACTCCTAAAAAATATGGTGGCTCGCGGCTATGGGGATGCGCGAACAATTTTACGGCGGGTGAAAAAGATGGAGGCATGGTTGGCCAATCCCAGTCTCCTCGCTGCGGATCCCGATGCTGAGTATGCCGATGTGATTGAGGTGGATTTAGACCAGATTACAGAACCCCTGGTTGCTGCCCCCAATGATCCCGACAATATCAAACCCCTTTCAGAATGTGCCGGCGACCCGGTACAGGAGGTTTTTATTGGTTCCTGCATGACCAATATTGGTCACTACCGTGCCGCTGCCAAGGTGCTGGAAGGGGAAGGGGCGGTGAAAGTACGCCTCTGGATTGCGCCTCCTACCCGCATGGATGAGCAGCAGTTGCGCGAAGAGGGCTACTACAGCATTTTTGCGGCAGCGGGCGCCCGCCTAGAGATGCCGGGGTGCTCTCTGTGTATGGGCAATCAAGCCCGCGTTGCCGATAATGCAACGGTTTTTTCCACCTCTACACGGAACTTCAATAACCGGATGGGCAAGGGGGCACGGGTCTATCTGGGTTCCGCAGAGCTGGCAGCCGTCTGTGCCTTACTGGGACGCATTCCCACTCGCGAGGAGTACCTAGAGATTGTGACGCGCAAAATTGATCCCTTTGCGGCAGATCTCTATCGCTACCTCTACTTTGACCAAATTCCCGACTACGAAAACCAAGGCCGCGTCATCTCCAAAGAGGAGGAGGCCAAGCTCCTGGCCAGTCTTGGCGGCTGACCGATAGAGCCTTCTCCTAACCAATGGACAATGCCAACTTGCCCATTTTCTAACGACTGGCAAGGTCAGCAGGCAGCAGAGCGATCGCGCTTAAACTCAAGAACAAAAATGCTGAGCCTGTCTCCAGCAGGGCCACATTTTGTATTGCTGTGGTTCTGTACCAATTCAGTTGCCAAGCAATCAGGCCAAATTTCAGTACCGCAATAGAAAAGGCGATCGCCGCCAAGGGAGATAACCAGCCTAGCCAGCAAAGACCACCAATGATGAGACTCGCAAGAACATGATAAACTACTCCGTCGAGCCAAGAAGTCCCTTTCAGCTTACGCAGCTTGACTGTAAAAATTGCACTACTAAAGAAAAGGGTATTCAACAACCACAGCCCAATGAGGGAAACAGTGGCTGTTCCAGTCGTAGCGATCGCCGTTAGGGGAGCAACTAAACACACCCCGGCAAAGGTGAGCAACTCATTCCAGACAGCTTTGCGCTGATGATAAAAAACAGCAATACTATCTACTGCAAAAATAGCGATCGCCCCTAGGTAGATCCAAAGTAATAAAGGCACTTGCCAATAAAGATAAAAAGCAATGCTAAGGGCAAGGGCACTATAGAGACTTCCCCACACCAGAAGGCGAGGTTTCCAACTCCGCCGTTGCTTCAGTTGTAGTGTCAAGGGGTGCTCTGCTTGAAAGGCACTGAAAGCGCACACCAATGCTAGAGTTGTTGCCCAAGTCCAACGTTGCGCTGTGGCTGCTCCCGTCAGAAAGGCCACAAGTAGCATGACATAAATCCCATGCTCCGGCGAGCAGGTTGGCACATACCATGGTTTGCCGCTCCTTGGTGCTGGCGCAGCTTGAGCAACGGTTGATGATTCTAAGAGGTTCATGGCTTGTTCCTCCACTACAGTAATCCTCCTAAGCGAATTCCTGCCCCTATAACGGCAAACAGCACCGCAAGAACAGTCACACCAACAATGTGCAGCCCCAACCAAGGCAATGTTGCAACAGTGAGGTTTGGCATAATGAACCAGCGAGCCTGTACAGCTAGAGCAAGGGTTGCTAGCAACCCGCCCAACTTAATCACAACATACTGCGACACTACAGATTGCGGTGGCCAAAATCCCCTTAGTTCGGGAAAATAGATTAGCGTTAAGCCAACGCCGGTCAGCACTTGCACAAGCAGCGCTCCTAAACCCAACTTTTCAAAGTGCTGCTCAAACTGCCGGATAGGTTCTGGATTTTGCTGTTTTAGGGCACTGGGTAGAATTGTCAGGGCAAGAGTCAGATGTCCCCCCACCCAAACCGTTGCCCCTAGGGTATGGAGAATAACCAGAAGTTTGAATAGCATGGGGGCACTCAGAGGTTGGCGATCGCCAGTGGAAACAGGATATTGTTTTCTTTGTGGATATGCCGGTGCAAATCTTGCTCCAGCCTCAAAAGCCCTGCCAAAAGCGCGCGGTAGGTATTGCAGACCCACTCAGGAGGGCGAAAGTCATCGGTTAGCCACCGCAGTTGTGCTAGGGCGGCACCCGTCTTTTGGTGTTCCTGTTCTATACAATCAATACGGGGCGTGTCAAGGTCTTCAATAACTGAGCTAGCTGCCCTCTTAGGAACAATTCCCGCCACTTTATCCCGTGCGTTTGATGAGCTGAGCACACAGGGAATCATCAGTGTCAACGGTGCTGAAATTAGGATTTGCGATCGCCAACGGCTCCAAAGGATGGGCGAACAATAATCCCTTGCCCCTAAAGTGAGGTAGCCCCAGCGGCATGAACTAGGGTTAGAGTGCGCGAGAGAGGGAAATTCCCAGTTCAACCCCTAAAAAGCCCACAAGGGGCGTGCCAAGCCAATAAAACCACGCAATGCGGGGGTAGCCTTCACGGCGCAGGTTCGATACTTCGAGGATAAACGTGGAAAAAGTGGTCAAGGCCCCCAAGAAACCGACAGTGACCCCATAGCTAAGCCACAGCGGTACTCCCCAACGGCTGAAACCATGGCTCAACCAGCCCATGAGAAAGGCTCCCGCGAGATTGACACTCAGGGTGCCAAAGATTGGCGTTCCGAATCGGCGATCGCTCCACAGGCCAACGGAGTACCTTATTAGCGCCCCCGGCACCGCGCCAAGGGCAATCGCCAAGAGTCCCTCAGGCGAGATCATCCCATTTCTCCCAATAGGCCAGTCCCCACAACACCAGACGGCTACCCAACTCCAAAGCCAGCAAGCCCAAGCCCGTACTGCCCAGCCAGTAAAAGCCCTCCACTGGCCAACTTTGCTCGCCAAAGAGCTTGTCGTTGTCCAACTCGTAGGATGAAAAAGTGGTGTAGGAGCCGATGAAGCCAGTTGTCAATAGCAAGCGCAACTCGGGGTGCAGCACAAATGTGCGGGCAAAGGCCAAGGGGGCGATGACGCCCAAAAGAAAGCAGCCACTGACATTCACGATCAACGTGGCAAAGGGCAAATTGCCCCCAAGATAGGGTTCCAAATAGGCCTCCAGTAAGAAGCGACCCAAGGCACCGGGGATGGCGCCAAGACTAACGGCTAGGGCAGGGCGCAACCGAGGATGAATTGAAATCACAGGCGGGGTTCCTCCACAATCAGCACGGGTCGAGTTGAGGCCTCAAGAACACTTTGACACACAGACCCCATGAGCACACGCTGGAGACCCCCTTGACCATGTTTGCCAAGGATAATTTCAGTGGCATTGTACAGGGCGGCAGTATCCAAAATGGCCTGTGTAATCGGGCCAGCGGTAACAATAAAACGATAGCGAATATCCGCTAGGTATTGTTTGACTTGGGCTTCTAGGGTCGCTATTGCTTTGGGGTCAGGCACATCCTGTACATGGAGGACAATCACCTCAGCATCGGCCCGCCGCGCCAACTCCGCTGCCTTTTGCAGGACGTAGGGGGTAACGCTGGAGAGATCCACCGGCGCCAGCAGGACGACTCGGGGCTGGAGCAACACTTTGGTGGCATCCACCTCCCCCTTTTGCAGGAGTTTTGGGGCAAACGTGGGAATTGCCCACGCCCCTAGGGGAGCCGTAATCAGGATCGAAAGAACCGCGATCGCCAGCATGGTTTCCCCACCGGGGATGCCGGCAGCCAAGGGGAGGGCACCAATGGCAGCTTGCACCGTTGCCTTTGCCGAGTTCCCCGGCAGCAAAAAGAGCCGCTCAGAGGCTGTCCAATTACTCCCCAGCGTGGAAAGGTACCAACCGATGCCGCGCCCAATCAATGTGCCCACCGCCAAAATCACCAAGCCCACACCGAGGGAACGTTGCAACACCCCCACTTCCACGCTGGCGCCCAACAGCACAAAAAGAAAAATCTCTGCCCCTTGCCACAGGGCATCAAAGCCGCTCCGCAGTTGCCGCGCTAGGGGCGCATCCAACTCAATTAAGAAGAAGCCCGCACTCATGACCGCAAGATAGCCAGAAAATAACGGCAGGCGATCGGCCAAGCCCACCGCCCCCAAGGCCACTGCTGCTGTGACAAGCGTTGTCTGCACCCGATTTTGACTCCAGTTTTGCTTGACTAACAAAAAGACCAGCGCTCTTGCCACGCCATACCCCACAATCACGCCACCCCCAATTTCAAGAAGTGCCTGCACACTCACCTCCAAGGCTGGCGGCAAAGCGCCTAGGAAGCTGCCCCCCTGTTCAGCCCCCATCAGCAAACTAAACAGCAGCAGTACCACCACATCGGAAATAGCACTGCCGGAGAGAATGGCATCGCTAATGCCCTTGTCCACGCCCCAGCCCAAGCTCTTTAGGCGCAGCATGCCGGGGACAATGACCGCAGGGGACTCCGGCGCCACGATCGCCCCCAGTAATAGCCCTTGGCGCAAATTAAATCCCAGTAGGAGCATCGCCACCCCCGCCACCACCACCATTTCACACAGGGCGGGTAACACCCCAAGGCGTAGAGCCACTGTGCCCTGTTGTGCCAATTTCTGACGATCCAAACCTAGCCCCGCCTTCATTAAAATCACCATCACCGCAACGGCGCGGAAGGTGGGAGCTGCCGCCAGGACATCGGGTTGCAAGAGATTCAAGGCTGTAGGTCCGAAGGCCATGCCCACAAGAATCATGCCGATCAAGGCCGGGGCCCCCAGTCGCCGTGCCAGCTGACCAGCAAAAAAGCCGAGGAGGAGAATCAGGGAAAGGGTTTCTAAAATCGTTGACATCTGGGTAAATCTGAATTGGCCTCGACCTCAGAATATCGAATAGATAACCGTCGAAAATAGTGAGGCTGCTGAGAAAATTGTCTATAGTATTGCTTGGCCAGCAGGGAAGTAAAACCCGGGCATGGCCTGATCCTGTACCGATAGCTTTGAGATTTGCCATCGCACCGCATCTCCCTTGGGTGATCCCGTTTTGGCAAAGGTGCGGCAATTCTGGGAGGCCTCTTTGCAGTGTGCCTTTGGGGAAATGCCGGACACAGAATGGAACCGCTGCCAGCTTTCCCCCCCCTGCTCAACGGTGCTGCCAACACCCGAAACACTGGTTACAGACTAGGAACCCCCCTATGCTACCTCCTTCGTTAGCGCAGCAAGTGGCAGTCCTCGGCCTTGGTCACATTCAGCGGCACTTATTCCTCTGTGCCGATCAAACAAAACCCCTCTGCTGTGAGAAGGCGGTGGGTTTAGAGGCATGGGAGTACTTAAAAAGACGCCTCAAGGACTTGGGCTTGGATCAACCGCGCCCAGAGGGCTGTATTTTTCGCACCAAGGCCAATTGCCTGCGGGTGTGCCAACGCGGGCCGATTTTAGTGGTGTATCCCGATGGGGTATGGTATCACTCGGCAACACCGGCGGTTATTGAGCGGGTGATTCAGGAGCATGTGCTGGGGGGGCAGCTCGTTCAGGAGTATCTACTGGCGTCACCATCGCCCGAAAGAGCAGGCGATCGCCCCACCAATAGCCCACATGGGTAATGCGCACGGGTGTACCTGCCGCTAAGGGGGCGCGATCGCTCTGGTGCTGGCGCGGATCAAAGGGGACACAGTCTCCCACTTCACCAATCCTCTTGACACCCCACAGTTCTAGGAGTTGAAACACCGGCTTGACCAGGGGCAAAATCCGTTGGGCGGGGGCAGTGGGGTTTTGGTGAGCAGCGTAGGCAGCAGTCGGCCAGAAACGCAGAAACGGCTCAAGAATCTGTAGGGCTTGGTGCTGGAGTGCCGCTTCAGAGACCGCTTCGCCATAGAACCATTGAAAGAATTCTGCAGGTCGCATCCCCAGCACTTGGGCAAGGTGTTCCAAGGTCTCAAGGCGCAAGCGGTGTAGTTCGCCTAACCAAATCGCATTGGCTTGCTGTCGCGTGAATCCCCTACGGCGCAGTTGACTTTTGCGGGTAATGCCGGCCATCGCAAGGCGGGCTTGCAGACGCTGGCTCATGGCTCTAGCTCTAGTCGCTGCCCTGTGTTGGCGTCAAAAAAGTGCAGATACTGCGGATCAGGGCGCAAATGCAGGCGATCGCCCCGACGAATGGGCTGTTGCCCCGGCAAGCGCACCCGCAAGGTTTCCCCTGTTGCCATTAGGTGCACTGCTAGCCCCGTTTCATGGCCTAGGGCTTCCACCAGATCCACTTGAACAGGGAATGCACCGACTTCTTCAGCTGTGGCCAACGCAAAATGTTCAGGACGAATCCCCAACCACACCTGCGATGCCGAGGGGAAAGGCTGGCTCAAGGGCAACTGCCAGTTGTGGTACTGGATCTTCCCTTGGCTAAGGGTGACGGCTAAAAAATTCATCGGCGGTGAGCCGATAAACTCGGCAACAAAACGGTTGGCCGGGCGTTGATATAGGTCTAGAGGGGTGGCAATTTGTTGAATTCTGCCTTGATGGAGCACGACAATGCGATCGCCCATGGTCATTGCTTCCGTTTGATCGTGGGTCACATAGATTGTCGTAATGCCCAATTGCTGCTGAAGTTGGACAATTTGGCTGCGGGTTTCGGTGCGCAGCTTGGCATCGAGGTTTGAGAGGGGTTCATCCATCAAAAAGACCTGTGGGTTGCGGGCCATGGCGCGTCCTAGAGCCACCCGCTGTTTTTGACCACCGGAGAGCTGTTTGGGATAGCGATTCAGCAGGGAATCAAGTTGTAGCATCTCGGCAATCTGCATCACCCGCCGGTGAATTGCCCGCTCGCGGGGAAAGGAGAGTTGCAGTGGTTGAGGGAGCGATCGCGTCCAGCGGGTCAGCGTTGCTTCCAGCGGTGCAGGTAGAACCCCCTTCAATTGGGTAGTGCGGCGCAGACCAAAGGCCAAATTGTCATAGACCGTCAGGTGGGGATAGAGGGCATAGCTTTGAAAGACCATAGCAATATCCCGCGCTTTAGGCGGCAAGCCATTGACTAGGCGATCGCCTACCCAAATCCTGCCCGTGGTTGGTTCATCCAAACCGGCAATCAGCCGCAGCAGCGTACTCTTGCCACACCCTGAAGGCCCCACCAGTACTAAAAACTCGCCCGCAGCGATACTTAGATCGATGCCCTTGAGCACTGTGACATCATGGCCGCGCTGGGAGTCGCGATAGACCTTGGTCAGTTGTTCAAGGCGTACACCCGTCACGATGCTGTCCTCAAGAGCCTAACAGGCTAGAATCCCACACCGGGGCTAATCTGACAAGGTGCCTAGGCAAGGTGCAGATTTAGAACTGAGCGGGGGGCGCGGCGTACCCGTGCCCGAATTGTCGGCAGTCCGAGACGTTGACAGGCTTCGTAGCGATGACAGCCTGAAAAACCGTAGTATTGGCCTTCGACTTCCAGCACTTCAATGGGTTCCTGCTGGCCAATTTCCGCAATTGAGGCCATGAGTGCCTCTACTTTGGCGGGATCCGTTTGCCGCAGGAGGGGACGGCGAATGGCAGTGAGGGGCAAATCTAACACGCGCATCGGCTTATCCAAACTCGTTATGAGTTTATTTTAGCAACTTGTCCACGACTGTCAACAAAATTCCCTTGAATCACGTCCTAACTTTGCAGTATGAAGGTAGGGGTGAACTTTTAGCTGTTGGTTGTGCAGTTTACACAGGGTTTTCTATGGGTTTGCAACGTCGCCGCTTCCTGACCCTTGCTGCCGCCGGGGTGGGGACAGTTCTCTTTCCCCAAGGATTGCAACTGCTTTACCAGCGGGCAGCTCAAGGGCAGCCCATTGCCGCGCGAGGGTTTGGCCCCCTCATAAAAGACCCTAGGGGGCTGTTGGATTTGCCAGCGGGGTTTCAGTATCGCGTCTTCTCCAAGCTGGGCGATCGCCTAAGTGATGGCACCCCCGTCCCCGCCCTCCACGATGGCATGGCCGCCTTCCCCGGCCCCAATGGCACTACCATTCTTGTGCGCAACCATGAAATGTACCCTGGCCTTCCCCGTGCCTTTCAGGCGGTCGTGGCTCCCAAAGACAGAATGTATGACCCCCTTGCCCCCGGTGGTACCACCACCCTAGTGATCAGCAAAGATCGGCAACTCCTAAAGCATTACGTTTCCTTGGCGGGAACCTCGCGCAACTGTGGGGGCGGCAAAACCCCTTGGGGGAGTTGGATTAGCTGTGAGGAAACCACGGCCACCCCAGCCCAGCCGGGTCAGCACGGCCCTGTGCAAAAACGCCATGGCTATGCCTTTGAAGTCCCCTTCTCCGCTGCCGGTCCGGTGAACCCCGTGCCTCTAAAAGCCATGGGTCGCTTTCAGCGGGAGGCGATCGCCATCGATCCAAAAACACATATCGTCTATCAGACAGAGGATCGGGGGGACAGTCTCTTCTACCGCTTTATTCCCAAAGAACCGCGAAACCTTGCTGCTGGTGGTGAGCTACAGGCACTGAAAATTAAAGGCGCTCCTAAACTCAACACAGGTCAAGGCTTTCCCCGCCGCCGACCGGTTGAAGTGGAGTGGGTTCCCATTCCCGATCCCGATCCCGCCACAGATACCGTGCGCTACCAAGGCTATGAGAAGGGTGCTGCCCGATTTGTGCGCAGCGAAGGCCTCTGCTATGCCAACGGCGCCTTTTACTTTACAGCCACCAGTGGCGGGCAAAAGCAGCTGGGGCAAATCTGGTGTTATCGTCCTAGCCGCACCTCAACAGAGGGTGGTACGATTGAACTACTTGTCGAGTCTCCGGGTAAAGACGTTCTTGATTGTCCCGATAACTTGACAATGGCTCCCTGGGGAGATCTCATTTGCTGTGAAGATGGTAACGATGGCACCAATCGCCTCGTCGGGATCACGCCCCAAGGACGGCTTTACACCCTTGCCCGCAATGCCTTCAATGACCAAGAACTCGCAGGGATTTGCTTTTCACCCGATGGCCAAACCCTGTTTGTCAATCTCTACCATCCGGGGATGACCTTTGCCATCTGGGGGCCTTGGGATCGGCGGGGCTAATGCCCAAAGCAAAAGGGAGCCAAGGATGACCTGACTCCCTCAAAGTTTTTCTACTAAATCAATTCAACCCAGTGTCATTTCTGCCTCAGCTCAGCGCCACATGGGAGCGATCGTAGATAGCACCAAACATTGGGTTAATTTTTCCTTGGATTTGGTTCCAGTAGTGAGCCCCTTGGATTTGGTTCCAGTAGTGAGCCGCTGTCACAGGCATGCCGATTGCTCCTGCCATACGGGCAAGGAGGGTTTGTTCACGGCTTTTAATCATCACATGATGTGCCCTCGCCAAGGAGCGAGCCATGTCGTTGACCGTTGCCGTCATGGGCACAGAAGCCACACTATCGGCCAAGCGAGCAGCGGGAACGCCTGCAGGCTGTTTGCCTTTTTGATACTTGACCCCACGGTAGGTCATGATTTTTAAGGAGTCCTCGGGAGGATGCGTCTCAGCCGCCACACGATAGGTGCTACCGCGATACTTAGCTACGACATCCGTAGCTTGGGTGTTGATTCCTGGAGGAACGTAGTTGTATTGGACGCCGCGATAAGTAAGAGTAGTCATAATTTTCGCCCCATTTTGAATACAAAGTGAACTGCCTGAGGCGCGTTCCTTCGGGAGCTGTTTCCCTACTTCCGTCCCTCGTGGACAATTACACTCAGTCTGCGGAGCCTTTACTGAGGTCTTGCGAGGGATGAACGATTGATTTCTGTATCTAATTTAACAATTTCTCGATCTTAAAGCAAGCTGTTCATCGAAATTTACAATCCCTAAGTCACGGCTCTCCTAAGAAGGTCATGGGCTGAAAAAACAAAAAGGCCAATCCGACGGATTGACCCAATTGAACAATTCTTGACCGTTTGTCGAAGAGTCGCTTTAGGCCTCTGCTAGAGGATAGACACTCACCCGCTTGCGATTTTTGCCATAGCGCTCAAACCTGACCACACCCGCAATCGTCGCAAAAAGAGTGTCATCACTGCCGCGACCGACATTGACTCCAGGGTGAAACTTTGTCCCCCGCTGCCGTACAAGAATATGACCCGCTTTTACCACTTCACCACCAAAGCGCTTGACGCCTAGACGCTGGGCGTTTGAGTCGCGACCGTTGCGTGTGCTACCGGTTCCTTTCTTGTGTGCCATGTTAACCTCCTAGGGATTCACCGTTAAGACGAATCTCGTTGATCATGATGCGGGTGAGTTCTTGGCGATGGCCTTGTTTTTTGCGGGTTTTCTTTTTCGGACGCATTTTATAAACAATCACCTTAGGGCCACGCCGATGCTCCATCACCGTACCCGAGACAACCGCGCCACTGACGTAGGGTTGACCCACGTAAACTTGGCTATCGGTTTGCACCAACAACACCCGTTCTAAATCTATTGTGCTCTCCGGCTCGACGGGGAGCCGCTCCACATCGTAAAATCGCCCGGCTTCAACGCGCAGTTGCTTGCCACCGGTCTCAATGATTGCGTATGCCATAGAAACTAAAAAACTCCTTGCCGTGCAGGTGAGGGGATGCGTGCCTCTTGGAAAACCTGTTCCGTGCAAACTCAACAGCTCTCCATCATAAAATTTATACCCTATGGCTGTCAAACCCCTAGCCGACCAAAGGCAAACTGCCTGTTGAACGACGGATTCATTCCCGCATAGCCAACGTGCGCCGCGACTTTTTGCCCAAGACCTCGACCGCCATCCGCAAAAACCCCGCGATGGTGTGTATCGAGGACTCGCAGGTGCAGAGGCAGGGACACTGGAGCAGCCGGGCAGATACGTTCGGGTCAAGTCTATCCTCGATCAGAGCTGGTTCGAGTTCCGCCGCTAACCGGACTGCAAGCTGGCCTCGCGGGGCGGCTGGTTGGTGGTGGTGCCACCCCAGAACACGAGTCGCACCTGTCCGCGCCGTGGTCATGTGTCAGCGGGCAACCGCCAAACAAAAGCTTGGTTTTTGGGCGTGGCATGGGGTTTTGAGGACAACGCCGATTGGCTCGGCGCATCAACCTCCCGTCTTGCGGGAGGGAACCCATATGGCCTGTGGATCGAACTGCGTGGGCGGTGGGAAGCGGGAACTTCTTCGGCCTATCGCTACGCGGGGGCAAGCTAACAGGCCGGGGAGGATGTCAAGCAACTGAAAGAACGCCCAACTCTTCGAGCGTCTCCGTTCAGTCTTGTTTCGAGGCTTTTGGTTTGTGCGCCCACGGATACCCGTCAAGTTTTGCTTATTATCGCTGGTTTGATTGCCCCATTGACTAGAGTTGCAAGCATCGGCAAGTGCCTTCAACCACTCCTCGAGTTTGAGGGACTGTTCAGGGGTTGGCGGAAATTTACAAGTCAGTGTCAGAGTTTGTTTCCTGTTAAGGTGTGTTAAGGTTATATCACGTATGACTGCGACTAAAGTCGCCGAGTTCTGTTTCCTCCCAGGTCTAAAGACGCTGGACTTCCAAACTTTGACCTCTGTGAATGACCATGACAGCCACGGTAAAGGTCGAACATCTGAAGAAATCCTACGGTGCCATTACAGCAGTGGCCGATGTCTCGTTTACAGCCTATCAAGGGGAAATTTTTGGGGTGTTGGGCCCGAATGGCTCAGGGAAAACGACAACGCTGCGCTGTCTGTGCACCCTCTCGCGTCCGGATGCTGGGGTATTGGAAGTCTGTGGCTTTTCAGTTCTCCACCAACCCCATTTAGTGCGCCAAAAATTAGGTTATGTGGCTCAGGAGGTGGCTCTCGATAAAATCCTCACGGGTCAGGAATTTTTAGAATTGCAGGCGGCACTGTACCACATTCCCCGTGCCCTGATTCCAGAGCGGATTGAGGCGGTGTTGACGCGCTTGGATCTCCTAGAATGGCGCGATCGCCAGTGTGGTACCTACTCCGGGGGCATTCGCAAGCGCTTTGATCTCGCGGCAGGGCTGCTGCATCAACCCCAGGTGCTGGTCTTGGATGAACCCACCGTAGGCCTCGATATTGAAAGTCGCCAAGTAATCTGGGATGTGCTGCGGGACCTTAAAGCCCAGGGACTGACGATTATCTTGACCAGCCACTACCTTGAGGAAGTGGATCTCCTCAGCGATCGCTTAGTGATTCTAGATCGGGGACGGGTGATTGCCAGCGGTTCGCCAGAGGAACTCAAGGCCAATATCGGTGGCGATCGCGTCACGCTGCGGGTGCGGGAATTTACCCCCCGTCAAGAGGCGCAAAGGGCACAGGCCCTCTTAAGTCAATTGGACTGCGTGAAATCGGCATTGATTAATGCCAACCAGGGCAATTCTTTGAATCTGGTGGTTACAGATGCTGCTATGGCGATTCCAGCCATTAGGACAACCCTAGAGGAAGCAGGACTCCCCCTCTTTAGCTTGGCGCAATCCCGCCCCAGCCTAGACGATGTCTATTTGGCGGCGACGGGGCAAACCCTCTTGGATGCGGACTTGGCGGCAGCAGCGCAGCGGGACAGCAAACAGTTGAAAAAAGAGGTAATGCAGCGCTAATGGGGCAGCCGATTCTCTGGGTTCATGGAGACTGCCTTGATCCCAAGGCGCCGATCTTTAACCGCTATCCCAACGCGCCGGCCATTTTTGTCTGGGACGTAGGATTACTGAAGGAGTGGCAAATTCGCCTGAAGCGGCTGGTGTTTCTCTATGAGTGCCTGCTGGATCTACCGGTGGAAATGTACCGTGGCGAGGTGGCTCCTTTGGTGAATGCCTTTGTTGAGGTGCACGGGGGCGATCGCGTGGTAACCATGGCCAGCCCGAGTCCGCGCTTTCGCGCCATTTGCCAGCAATTGGCGTATCCGCTGGAGATTCTAGAGCCAGACCCCTTTGTGACATTACCTGCCGATGCCGATTTGAAGCGATTCTTTCGCTATTGGAAGTTGGCGAAACCCCGTTTGGGGCTATAGAACATGTTGGCGATCGCCCGCCCCTTTGAAAAAATACCTTGGCAGCCGCGATTCTCCCGGTTGGATCGCTATATCCTGCGGGAGATGATTCGTCCCTTTGTCTTTGGGTTTGGCATTTTTACGGCGATCGCTGCTGTGATTGGTACGGTGTTCTACCTCATTCGCAATATGGTGGAGCACAACCTGGGGATTCTCAGTGCCCTGCAAGTCTTTTTTCTGCGCTTGCCCACCTTTGCGGTTCTAGGGATTCCCATGGCGACGCTCTTTGGTTCACTCCTTGCCTATAGTCAACTGTCGCGCCGCAGTGAACTGATTGCCTGCAAAAGCTGTGGTATTAGCCCCGTGCGGCTTGTGCGGCCGGCAGTGGTGGCAGGGTTTGCGGCCTTGGTTTTTACCTTTGCCCTCAATGAACTCGTGGCTCCCCCGCTGGCCTACCGCGCCATCCAGACCTTGGAAGTTGCCATTCAACACCCCCGGCCCAGGTTTCAGACCCGCAATATCTTCTACCGTCGTTTTGCCGGAGGGCAGCTTCAGCAACTCTTTTTTGCCCATCATTTTGACGGCAAAGTCATGGGTCAAGTGACAATCCTGAACTTTGAGCAGGGACAACTGCGGGAAATTATTACGGCTCAGGAAGCCCAGTGGCAAGGCACTGCCTGGCTGTTTCGGCAGGGAACCTACCACCACCTAACGGGCGATCGCGACTATGACGTGGCCGAGACTTTTGCAGAACGACGGTTTGCCTACCCGCGCACCCCCATAGATCTGGCGATGGAAACGCGGGCACCGGAGTTCATGACCAGCCGCGAAATTTATCAGTACTTACAATTTTTGGCGGAAAGTGGCGATGCTAAACGGTTGCGGCAGTGGCGGGTACAGTTGCAGGAAAAGCTCTCTCTTCCGTTTCTGTGTCTTAGTTTTGCGGTTGTCGGGGCCGTTTTGGGCATCAGTTCTCCTCGCCAAGCCCAGGGGCGAGCCTTTGGACTAAGCGTGGCAATCATTTTTGGCTATTACGTGGCTGCCTTTATTTTCACCGCCTTTGGCGAAGGGGGAGCCGTTCACCCCATCGTTGCCAGTTGGCTGCCCAAGGTTGTCGTCAGCGCGATCGCCCTTGGCATGCTCTACCATGCCAATCGCCACTAGTAGGGAATCTGCCAATAGCGACAGGCCGCCTGGGCAAGGGTCATCACACCCACGGGAATGGCCTGTTCGTCCACATCAAACGCTGGATGATGCAAGGGATAGTTGGGGCGATCGCGAAACCCCACGCCAAGGCGAAACATGGCGCCAGGGGCATGTTCAAGGTAGAGGGCAAAATCTTCTGCCCCCAAGGAGGGTTCCGACAAAATATGCACATGGGAAGCGCCTACGACCTCGGTTGCCGCCTCCGCCAGGAGTTGGGACAGATAAGACGTATTTTCTATGCCCGGCACGCCCCGCCGATAGTGGAGTTGATAGCGAGCACCGTAGGCATGGCACACATTGGCCACAATTTGCTCAATCCACTGGGGCAGGGTGGCACGGGTCTCCGGGTGGAGCGATCGCACCGTCCCCTGTAGTGTCACCTCATCGGCAATGATATTGGCTGCCCGGCCCCCTTGAATTTTGCCAAAGGTGAGCACCACCGGTCGCAGCGGGTTTTGGGTGCGGCTGATTGCCTGTTGTAGAGCGCTAATCACTTGAGCGGCAATCCAAATGGCATCCACTGCTTCATGGGGGCGAGCACCATGGCCGGATTCCCCCAAGATCGTTAACTCAATGTCATCGGCTGCTGCCGTCAAAGCCCCATAGCGCACCGCCACATCCCCCGCCGGCAGAGTCGGAAAAACATGGAGCGACAGAATCGCACTCACCTCTTTCATAGCGCCATCGGCAATCATCCAACTCGCCCCTTGGGCAATTTCTTCCGCAGGCTGGAAAATAAATCGCACTCGGCCGGGGAACTCCTCCTTGAGAGCCGCTAACACCATGGCAGTGCCCAGACCCACGGTGGTGTGAACATCGTGACCGCAGGCGTGCATCACCCCTGCATGCTTTGAGCTAAACTCCAGTCCCGTGCGCTCTTGGATAGGTAGGGCATCCATATCGGTGCGAATGGCCAGCAAGCGGTTCTCCTTGGGATTTCCCACCAGTTCGGCAACCACGCCCACTTTGCCCACATCCTGCTGGACACTTAAGCCTGCGGAGGAAAGCACCCCCGCCACATAGGCGGCAGTCTGATGTTCTTGGCCACTCAATTCAGGGTAGCGGTGCAGATGGCGACGAATTTCAATGAGACGGGGGGTGAGACTTTGGGTAATCTGGCGAATGCGAGCAAGCATACCGAGGCCGTGGCGATATTTTTGTATCCTATCGAATCGGAGGGGAAGAATTTAGCTTGACCACTCCTGATAGGGATGCTCTGCTAGATAGGCATTGGTATAGCGCGGGTCGTCGGTTACCTCGCGGCCAATCCAAGGGGGCAATGTCAGGGGGTAGTCAGCACGGGGCAATTCAATTTCTGCCAAAATCAGGCCGGCGGAGGCGCCGGCAAATTCATCAATTTCCCAGCACAGATCACCCGCTGGGATGTGATAGCGGCTTTTCTCGATGATCGGTTGCAGGCATAATTCGCCAAGGAGTTCCCTGGCGTCAACAGTGGGGATGGCATACTCATACTCACGGCGTTGGCCGCCGCTGGCTTTGCCCTTAATCGTGATCCACGCTTCGTTACCGGCAAGACGCACGCGCACGGTACGCTCAGGAACTGTTGACAGGTAGCCCTGGGCAAAGTGGAACACACTGGTGGCAAGGGATCGCCAGTCCTCACCTATGACCAGAAACTTGCGCTCAATTTCAATGCCCATTCTTGCTCCCACCACCTAGACTGCTGTGGTAAAGGAACCGTGAAGCCCGTAGGGAATGTGGTGTTTTAAGCGCAACCGAGCCACTGGCCCCGCACTGATGGCGGCGGCATCAAAGATGAGTAACTGCGACCGATGGCAACTGGCATCATAAACCACCTGCAAGAGCCAACCCTCCTCTTCCCCCTGGGCACCCTGCCAGAGGAAGTCCCCCCTTTGTAGCCCCCTAGGGACAAAGGTTGGCTCACTAACAAAGCCGCGCGGAGCGGCTGACCAAAACTGTTCCTCGCCCGTCTGGCGATCGCGCCGCCACAACGCCTGTAGAGGCCCATTGATTTTGGGATCATGCCCTGCTGCCAAATAGGTGTAGCGATAGGGCTGTCCTACCTTGGCCGGATGCACCACCGGAAATTCACAGGGGCGATCGCTGGCCACCTGCCAATCCACAGCCTTGGTTTTCAAATTCAACTGGATACGCCACAGGAGACTGGCGGGCAGGGCGGCAAAATTCACTTCCCGAAAATCCTGCCCCGGCTCCAAATTGGGAAAGTGACTGTAGGCAACAGACTCTAGGTGAATCTCATCCCCCGCTTCATAGGCATTGGCGTGGTGAAAGACAAAACAAGCAGGCATCGTCAGCATTTGGGGGGCACCGCCGCGGCGGGGCAGGAGCCAAACCCGCGTGGCATCCTTGGCATTGAATTGCAGACATTGGGCAGCGCCCCGCAGTCCCAAGAGATAGGGCAGGGGATTAAACTGCACGGGATTTTGAAAGACGATGGCGTAGTTGGGGGTGAGGGCAAAGTCGTGGATAAAGGCAAACCCCGGAATCTGAAACACCGGCTGCGAGACGCACTGACCCTTGGCATCAAACTCATAGAGCGTAATGCGGGTGCTGAGGCCGGGCTTAACGCCAAAGTTCACTAGCCGCTGCGTCTGGGGATCCAAGCGGGGATGGGCGGCAAAGGCATCCCCCTCTTTAAGAAGCCCCCCTAGGGTATCAGTTCCAAAGGTTTCGAGGGTCACTGGATCCAAGCAATGGGGCAAACCGGCTTCCCAAAGAGCCAGTAATTTCCCCCCCCAATAGACCACATGGGTATTGGCAATGTTTTTGACACGGGTATCCAGGAAATTAGCCAACCATCCCCCCGGCTTTTGGGTGCCAAAGACACCGCGATAGAGGAGGCGGTTTGCCCTTTCCTCCGCCAAAAATCCGGCGGTGCGCACGTAGCGATTACGAAAATGCACCCGTCCGTTCTCAAAGCGAAAGGCACAGATCATGCCGTCGCCATCAAAGGGATGAGCTAGGGGTACCCCCCCGCGTTCCAGCAGTCCAGGGCCATTGCGGTAGAAGGTTCCCACAAGATCCCTAGGCACTGTGCCTTCGACATCCTCAATCCAATAGTCATACTCTTGGGTGAGGGAGACGGTTCCCCCCCGCCAATCTGCCATGGTGTAGGGGCGATCTAAAACTTCAGTCATGGGACACTTGGCTCCAATTCAACACTGACAGAGGAGGGAGAGACGGGCGCCGGTAACTGCTGGGGCAACCAGTTCAGGAGGGGCAGGGGCAAGAGGGTACTCAGGTTAGTGATTAGAACCAAAAGCCACAGGCGATCGAAGTTGTGCTCAGTAATCCCCAGCCAATGGGTCAGGAGTGCCCCCAACTCATGGGAGACTAAGTTCGCAAGGTTACTGATCGACATCAGGAGGGCAAAGAGGGTAGCCTCAATTCCCGCTGGACACAGCCGAGCCGCAAGAACCAGAACGGGCATAAAGGCAATCTGTCCCATCACCGCCAGAATAAGGCTATCCCCCAGGCTAAACCACTGATCACTAATTCCCCATTGGCGATTGAGGTGGGTAACCAAAATCAGGCTAGAGAGGCCCAAAAGGGCGGAAAGAACCGTACTCCAGAAAAAGATCGTGCGCAGGGGCAACGTTTTTAAGTACCGCTGGAAAATCCACACCCCCAAGAGGGAGGCAATGCTGGTTACAAGGCGCACCCGTCCTAGAAACTCCGCCTCAAAGCCCAATTCATTGGTGGTAAAGAAAAAGAAGGCCGATTCTGAGCTAGGAGTCGCCTGCCAAAGAAAGAGGAAAGCCACCGGCAGCCAGATCTGTTTTTGCATCATGGCTTGGCGCACGTGGTTGATGTGCTCCCAAGTTTGCTTCAGTTGCGGGCGGGTTGTGACCCGTGCTTCAGCGATCGCCCACGCCACCCCCGACACCAGCAGCGGGAAAAAAGCCGTAATCTGAAACACTGTGCGCGGACTAAACCATTCCAACAGTTGGCCACTGAAGTAGGCCGTAAGAATGCCGCCCACCGCCGTCGCTGCCCAGCTTAGGGATTGCAGTGTCCCCATCTCAGCGGGGGATTCTTGGCGTGCCCGCTCAACCACAAGGGAATCCACAATCACGTCGCTGAGGGCGATCGCGATCGACGCTGCCAGAATTGCTGCCGTTGCCTGCCAAGGGGTAGCCACCCACGTCCCCAAGCTCAACCACGCTCCACAGCCCAACAGGCCAGAGAGGACAAGATAGGAGCGGCGGCGGAATCCCAAAAGCGGCAGGCTATCAGAAATGAGGCCAAACACCGGTTTAATTACCCAAGGGAGCGCAGCCACTCCCATCAGGGCCGCCACTGCCGCCGGCGACAGTCCCAACTCATCCTTAAAGAAAAAGCTAATGGCTAGCCGTGCTAAGCCCAAGACCCCTTGGACAAAATACACCAGCAAAATGGCAAAGAGTTCACCGCTGGGTTCCTGACCAAAAAGCAGTGTCTCCTTGAGCACCTGAAACCAGCGTTGAGGTTGCGAAGGTTGAACTAACATTACTAAATGTTAAGCAACAGCATTGCCTCTATCATATCTAGGCAAGCTGAAAATTGCTAACACTGGCGATCGCCGTTGACCCCCACAAGAGCAGGGGAGACTATTGCACTTGTTGGGCGACCTCCAGTTGATCAAGGCGCAGCCAGACAGGGGGAGTGGGCACCGGAAATTTAATCTGCGCATAGTCACCGCGGATCTCCACCACCTCACCCCGCCCCTCAAACAGATAGGGGGGATAGCGACGATCACTGGCCAAGGCTTCAAGACTGTTGGCTAACTTTTCCGCAACGACCTTTACCAAATCTCCCTTCTTAATCGCCATAGCCACCTCCACAGAAATCGTTCCCCATTGTAGGAGATTCCCCAATGGGTTTGAACCACAAACGACAGGTTACCGCTAAACTACGCTTAAACGGTGCACCGCAGGAAGTCTTGTATGGCGTGTATTCCAGTGATTCTATCGGGGGGAGCAGGGAGTCGCCTTTGGCCATTATCGCGCCAAGCCCATCCCAAGCAGTTTATGCGTTTAACTGCGGCGGGGCAGAGTCTGCTGCAACAAACCTGGCAACGCTTGCAGGGGTTCCCCCAACTTCAACCCCCCGTCGTGGTGGCCAATGAAGCCCATCGTTTTCTTGTGGCAGAACAATTGCAAGAGCTGGGCGTGACACCAACGCGCATTTTGCTGGAACCCTTGGGACGGAATACAGCTCCTGCGATTACTCTTGCTGCTCTTTATGTCACAGAAGTCCTCGCCACCGATCCTATTCTTTTGGTGCTCCCCGCAGATCATTTAATTCAGGACGTGGCCGCTTTTCAGCAGGGGCTACAACGGGGACTGTTACCCGCAGCCAAGGACTGGTTGGTGACGTTTGGCATTGCTCCCACCTGTGCGCACACAGGCTATGGCTATATTCGGCGCGGCGAGGCTCTCAGTGATCCCCACGCCTATCGAGTGGCAGAATTCGTAGAAAAACCCGATCTGCTCACAGCAGAGACCTATTTAGCGGACGGCCATTACTTTTGGAATAGCGGCATGTTTCTCTTCCGTGCCCAAAGTTTCTTGGCGGAATTGGCGCAGCAGCAGCCGGAGATTTTACACTATTGCCGCTTGGCGCTGCGGGAGGCTCGCGAGGATCTGGACTTTATCCGCGTCGCCAAAGATCCTTTCAGCCAGTGTCCTAGTCTATCGGTGGACTATGGGGTGATGGAGAAAACCCAGAAGGCAGCGGTCGTGCCCCTTGAGTGCGGCTGGAGTGATGTGGGGTCTTGGTCGAGTTTGTGGGAGGTGACCCCCAAGGATGAATTGGGCAACAGTTGCCAGGGGGATGTCCTCACCTATAGCACTAAGGATTGCTTTGTCCACAGTCAGCACCGCTTGGTGGCTTTACTGGGGGTCGAAAACCTGATTGTGGTGGAAACTGCCGATGCTGTGCTCATTGCCCATCGGGAGGCAGCACAACAGGTCAAACAAGTGGTAGAGCAACTGCAAGCCCAACAGCGCAGTGAGGCCTACAATCACCGTGTGGTCTATCGCCCTTGGGGACACTACGACTCTATTGATAGGGGGCATCGCTTTCAAGTGAAACGGATTACAGTTAAGCCGGGGGCGAGTCTTTCGCTGCAACAACACCATCACCGCGCCGAGCATTGGGTTGTGGTCAGTGGTACGGCAGAAGTCACCTGCAATGGGAAGACCTTTTTGCTGACGGAGAACGAGTCCACCTATATTCCTGTGGGAGCTGTGCACCGTTTGGCCAATCCGGGGAAAATTCCCCTTGAAATAATTGAAGTACAGTCAGGGGCGTATCTTGGTGAGGATGATATTGTTCGTTTTGAGGATTCCTATGGTCGAGAGACCTAAAAATGGTAGGGGGACAACCCCTAGACGGCCAACCAAGCGATCGCTACCCCCAGGGCAGAACCCACAATAACTTGAATGGGGGTGTGCCCCAATAACTCCTTGAGACGGGCTTCTGCCAATTCATGCCCATCTTGGAAAAATTCATTGACAATTTGATTGAGAATGCGGGCTTGTTTACCGGCCGCTTGGCGCACCCCGGCCGCATCGTACATGACAATACAGGCAAAGACCACGGCGATCGCAAACTCAATGCTATCCCAACCCCGCTGCAGTCCTACCCCAGTTGCCAGAGCAGTGACAAGGGCAGAGTGGGAACTGGGCATGCCTCCCGTTTCCACCAGCACGCGAAAATTAAGCTTGCGGTGTTTGGCAATGTCAATCAGTAGCTTCAGCATTTGAGCGATCGCGCTGGCAGCAAGGGCGACCCAGAGGACATGATTAGCCAGTAGCTCACGGAGACCGTCCATCATGGTTACGGACAAGGACAAACTCTGCGCCCATCCTAACCCACTTCGGGATCGTTAATGACTACGGCTGGTAATGTAGTCGGCGATCGCCTGTAAGGGAACGGCAGCGGCTCCATACACTGCCAACTCCGCTTTTGCTTCTGCCACCAAGCGCTCCGCCTCTTGGCGGGATTTTTCCAGACCCCACAGGCGGGGGTAGGTCACTTTCTGGGCAGCTGCATCCTTGCCGGCGGTTTTCCCCAAAACATCGCGGGTGGAAGTAATGTCCAAAATATCATCCACAATCTGGAACGCCAAGCCAATATTTGACGCATAGCGGGACAGCCGGGCGACGTCAGATTCATTTGCTCCCGTCAGCAATGCCCCAGAAACCACAGCAGCCTCCAGGAGTGCCCCCGTTTTGTGGGAGTGGATAAAATGCAGTGTCTCTAGATCAATGTCAGAGCGCCCTTCACACTCTAAGTCCACCACTTGACCGCCCACGAGTCCCGTGGCTGCCACTGCATGCCCCAACCGCGCGACAATTTTCAGCAGATACTCCGCTGGCACGTTTTTCGTTCGTTCCACAAGATATTCAAAGGCATAGGCCAGTAAGCCATCCCCCGCCAGAATGGCAATATCTTCCCCATAGACCTTGTGATTTGTGGGCTTGCCGCGACGGTAGTCGTCATTGTCCATGGCCGGCAAGTCATCGTGGATGAGGGACATGGTGTGGATCATCTCTAGGGCACAGGCGGTGGGCATGGCCATTTCCACCGTGCCCCCCATCAGTTCACAGGTGGCCAAACAGAGAATCGGGCGCAGCCGCTTGCCCCCTGCCATCAGGGAATAGCGCATGGCATGGTAAATTTTTTCTGGATAGGCGATCGGAATGGCAGCTTCGAGGGCAGCTTCCACTAGGGCTTGGCGTTCCTTGAGATAGGCCTTGAGATCAAACGTGCCGGCGGAGTGGACTTGGAGGGGATTGGCGGAAATCATAAATCTCTCCTCAGGGTGCGGACGGCATAGGGGTCAACGCAAGCAGGGGCTTGTGCCAGTTGTGGCGGCGACAATAGCTCCATACAGTATTGTGCAACAACATGGCAACGGTCATCGGACCGACACCCCCCGGAACGGGGGTAATATGACTCGCTACAGCACAGGCAGCCCCATAGTCCACATCGCCCCAGAGACTCGGTTTGCCGTCGGGACCTTGAATGCGATTAATCCCGACATCAATGACCACTGCTCCTGGCCGGATCATGTCAGCAGTAATGCGGCGCGGCTGTCCCATCGCGGTTACTAAAATCTCTGCATTGCGGGTGACTGTGGCCAGATCAGGGGTGCGCGAGTGGGCAATTGTCACCGTGGCATTGGCCGTGAGTAACATCAGCGCTAGGGGCTTGCCGACCAGAATACTGCGGCCTACGACCACTGCCGAGCGACCCGCCACTTCAATGCCATAGGCGGCTAAAAGCTGCATCACTCCCGCCGGCGTACAACTGCGCAGTCCCGGTTCATCGCGCACCAAGCGACCCAAGTTTTCTGGGTGTAGGCCGTCCACATCTTTATCGGGATGAATGGCATACAGGAGGGGACGGGGATCAAGGTGGGGGGGCAGGGGCAGTTGCAAGAGAATGCCGTCCACCCGTTCGTCTTGATTTAGCTCGGTGATTTTTGCCAAGAGCGCGGCTTCGGTGATTGTAGCCGGCAAATGGGCACCGAAAGACTGAATCCCGACGCGGCGGCAGGCCTGTTCTTTGGCACGGACATAAACCGCACTGGCAGGATCATCGCCAACCCGCAATACAGCTAACCCCGGCGATCGCCCCCACTGGGCTTGCCATGTTCGCACATGCTCAGCCAACTGACGTTCAATAGATTGGGCTAAGGATTTGCCATCAAGGCAGATAGCAGAAGTTGCACCCAAAGGACACCTGCGTATCAATC
>NZ_CALJEM010000018.1 GCF_938074695.1 uncultured Thermosynechococcus sp. | reverse complement strand
CCTCCCCGCTATACTGGGGCACAGTACCCCTATTGCTTCTGGGATTTTCTAGAGAGTGAGAGGCCTATTCTCCAATCTATTACTTGGGGTCATTTTCCTACTAATCTGGCCGCATTTCTTCCTGATGCAGTTTTATTTTTGGCTATTTCGCCGCGAGTTGCCCAACAGCCTAGAACTGGGAGGGTTGTTTATCAAGCAGGTAATAGCAGCGGGAACGGGTCTCGGTTTTCTGGTTAGTCTCGCTGTTGGGTTGATCCTATTACCGTGGCTGCGGCCAGAGATGGGTCAGGGATGGCGCTGGTTAACCGCAGTGGGGATTTATGTCCTCAATTCCTTGCTTTGCTTTGAACTGGGCTATCGCTGGGGTCAGCGGGAAGCAAAGCGTTAATAGCATGAGGCGATGCCTTAAGGTTTAGCCCTGCGCCAATGCAAACAGGCTTTGTGTTGAGTGTGTTCTCTCTATAGGAAAAGGACTGTAATATACATTGGTTGTTTATGCGGTTGCGGCAGCGCAATGATTAAAAACGACGTCTGGATTCGGGCCATGGCTGCCCAGGGTATGATTCAGCCCTTTGAACCCGCCCTTGTGCGGCGCGTGGCGGAGCAGCCGGTGATTAGCTTTGGTCTTTCTTCCTACGGCTATGATATTCGCCTCAGCCCTAAGGAGTTTCGTATCTTTCGCCATGTGCCGGGAACAGTAGTGGATCCTAAAAACTTTAACCCGGCAAATCTGGAGTCTGTGCCTCTGCATGAGGATGCCAATGGTGCTTTTTTCATTTTGCCCGCCCATTCCTATGGCCTTGGGGTGGCCCTAGAACGCCTACAGGTGCCGGAAAATGTCACGGTGCTGTGTATTGGTAAAAGCTCCTATGCCCGCGCGGGGATTATTGCCAACTTGACACCGGCAGAAGCGGGCTGGCGTGGCCACTTGACGTTGGAATTCTCGAATTCCTCTAGTGCCGACTGTCGCATCTACGCCAATGAGGGGGTCGTGCAGTTGCTCTTTTTTGAGGGCGAACCCTGCGATGTGAGTTATGAAACACGGCGGGGCAAATACCAAGATCAGCCGGAGGCAGTTACATTGGCGCGAGTTTGAGTTAGTTGCTGCAACAGTCGCTGGGGGCCGCAGTAGCCCCATTGGTAGCCTTGCTGAAGGTAGGGATGCAGTCGGCGGCGAATTTGTTGATAGCCCCAGAAGATGACTCCCCCCTGCAGGAAGACGGTGGTATTGACTCCCCAGAGTTCACTGCCAAAGGTCAAGCCCTGCCAACTGGAGAGATAAATTGCCGCATACCACAACAAGACAAACTGACTCAGACTCGCAAAAGCCGGCAGGGGAAAGGGCAGGGCATAGACTTGGCACGCTTTGCGGATGTAGGCAAGGGTGCTGATCATCGCTAGTCCTACATCGAAAAATCCCCCCGGCAGCAGCAGGCTACCCGCCACCTGTACGGCTAACCAAGACCATGCCGACGTGTCTTGAGTGCCCAGAGCCGCTCCCAGACTCTGCTCAACTTGACTGGCTTGGTGGAGAATTCGCTGGGCACGGGCGCGGGGGGCTTCCTGTTGTAACCACTGTTGGAGAAGCTGGCGCAGTTCTGGAATGCCCTGACCCGTTGTGCTGCTCACAGCAATCCCTTCGGCCCTTGGTGGGTAGAGATCCGTCTTGGTGAAAATAAGCTTGTAGGGAATGCCAAGGGTGTTCAGGCGATCGCGGGCTTGGCATTCGACAGGAGTGAGATTTTCTTGGGTGACAAAAAGGACAAGATCGGCCGTCTCAACCACCCTCCATGCCATGTCTTCCCGCTGGCTACCGGCCACTTCATCAAGACCGGGAGTGTCTGTAAGATCGACGATTTGATCCGGACAGTGCCAGCGAACCGTTCGCGGCCATTGAGTCGTTCCAGGAATGGCGCCCACCGGAAAAATCGCTTCCCCATAGAGGGCATTCAAAAGGGCGGACTTGCCGCGGCTCACTTGACCAAGGACAACAATGTGCCATGCCCGCTGCTGGAGGCGATCGCGCAGATCATAAAGGGACTGCCATTGGGCACTCAATTGCGGATGGTGTGCCTGATGCCACGCGATCAGCTCCTCTAGACATTTGGCCGTTACATCGAGGAGGGGGAGGCTACTCACGGCGGAAGAGCGACCAGTTAGAGGCCACCACTAAAGCAACAGCAGCAATGAGAACCACCGGTAATGGAATTACCCACTGTTGCAGGTGCAATACGGCTTCAGTGAGCAGAAAGAGGAGGATAAAGCTGGCGATCGCAATCTCCATAGGCTAGCGACGGCGAGGCGGTTCTTCTAAAAAGAGGGCCTTTTGACCATTGGGCAAGGTGGCATTCCTCAATGTCTGTACCCGTGCTAGGCGATCGCGCCCCCCCAGCACTGCATCCTTTAGCTGCGTCCCCACAAGAATCGCGCGATCCAAACGGGTGATCAGCAAACTTGCCCCCGTGAGGTTGGCATTTGTCAGATTAGCCCCTGTCAGATCCGCGTTATTGAGAATGGCACCGCTGAGGTTGCCACCGCTGAGGTTAGCACCGCGTAAATTGGCGGCATTGAGGTTGGCGCCCCGCAGATCGGCGCCCTGCAGATTCCGACCCCGCAAGTGGGCATAGCTGAGATCACAGTTGGGGCAGTTGCCCGTGCGGCGTAGCTGTTCTAAATGGGCAGGATTAGCGGCCCAAGCAGGCGCACCGATCAGGAGCAGGAAAAGGGCAGAAGCCACCTTAGCAATCATCACACTCTCTCAACGGCGTCTATAACGAACATCCTAACCTAGGCAGGCTGCACCAGATTTTCTAGACCCTCCACCACCTTGGCCGAGAGAATCTTATCCCCTTGGCGCAATTGTCGCAGAGTTTCTTGCCCCTCTACCACATAGCCAAAGACAGCATAGCGACCATCTAAAAGATTTAGCCCGGCGGGCGTCAGTTCAGGCTCAAAGAGCAAAAAGAAAAATTGCGACGAGCCGCCATTGGGATCGTCAGCGGGACGAGCCAAGGCAACGGTGCCATAGGCGGAAAAGGGGAGCACGGGGTGTTCTAGGTAACGCCCTGCATCTTCAAGGGTAGTCCCATAGAGGGGATACTTGTCGCCCTCCACCAGAATTTCAAGGGGAATAGTGCGGTATTGATTGGTTTTGGGATCAACAAAACCCACCTCCGGCCCCGGCGGATCCCCTGCTTGCAGCACGTAGGATTCCTCCGCACGGGTAAAGGGCAAGCCATCGTAGAAGTGGCGTTGCACCAAGTCCACAAAGTTGCCAGCAGTCAGAGGAGCGCTGTAGCCATCCACAACAATCGTGAGGTTGCCCTTGGTGGTTTCCATTTCCACGGTGGCACGACCCAGCAATCGCGGCAGGTTTTCATAGCCCTTGGGCGGTGTGTAGCTAAAGTGTTGTACCATCATGGCCTCCAAGTCCCCCACCTTGTCGAGGGCGGCCGCTTTGGCGGGCAAGAGTTGGCTGCGATCTTTGGCTTTGGCGGCTTCTTGGAGCGTCTCAAGGGCGGTCTCTAACTCCGCCAACAGGGCTTTGGCCGCTTCTTGCTTCTCCGCAGGAATACTGCTGAGGAGTTCATCGGCGCGATCGCGAATAATAGCTTTCGCTTTGCTGACATTGTTGGCAATTTTTGACCACTGCTTGCCCCGTACCCAAAAAGAAATTTGTTCTAGATCCTTTTGCAGTTCTCGTACCGTTGGATTGTCAATCGGTAAGGCCCAACGCAGCAATGCTTTGGGATCGGTAATGGCATTCCCCTGGGGCAAGGCAGCAATTAAGGGCTGTTCAACGGGCAGCGCGATCCCCAAGGGTGGCAGCAGGAAGGTGCCCAACCAGAAAAGAAGTATCACCAGAGGCACTGGCCAGCGTGTGCGTCGTTTCACCATTTCTTCCCATCACTGTCTCCCCTCAGTGTATCGGACGGGGCGATCGCCCTCCAAGGGAGAGCTTTTCCTTTATATTCTATGCTAGGTTAAAAATTATGAAATGATCATGAAAGATTGCTAATTATGCGTGGTCTGAGTTGGTTACTGGTGGGAGTTCTCTTGCTGGGGGGGTGTACAGCCCCTAGGCCGGAGAATCGCCAAGCAACCCCTCCAACTCAACCCAATAGGGATGAACATCCCTTAGTCCTGACCACGTTCACGGTGCTGGCGGATATGGCGCAGCAGGTGGCGGGCGATCGCCTGCGGGTGGAGTCCCTAATGAAACCGGGGACTGAAGTCCACAGCTATGAATTTACCCCCAGTGACCTTGTGCGAGGACAGCAAGCGGCTCTGATTTTAGAAAATGGCCTTGGCCTCGAACGCTGGGGCGATCGCTTCTACAGCAGTCTGCCCAATGTTCCCCGCATTACGCTTACAGAAGGCATTACCCCCATTCCCATTCAAGAGGGTGCCTACCGCGGTCAAGCCAATCCCCATGCGTGGATGTCGCCCCAAAATGCCTTGATCTATGTTGAGAACATTCGCAAAGCCCTGACAGCCCTAGATCCCGCCGGCGCCGAGACCTATGCCGCCAACGCCGCAGCCTACAAAGCCCAAATTCGCGCCCTAGATCAACAGCTACGGCAAGCCCTCACTGCCCTTCCCGCCGACAAACGCTACATCGTCACCTGTGAAGGCGCTTTTTCCTATCTTGCGCGGGACTACGACCTGAAGGAAGTGTACCTTTGGCCCCTAAACGCCGAGCAGGAGGGGACGCCCCGCCAGATGACGCGGGTGATTGACATGGTGCGGCGGAAACAGATTCCCGCGGTCTTTTGCGAAAGTACCGTCAATGCCGCTCCCCAACAACAGGTGGCACGGGAGTCTGGCGCGACATTTGCTGGCATTTTCTATGTGGATTCCCTGTCACCCCCTGAGGGCAATGCCCCCACCTACCTTGACTTGCTCAAGTACAACATCAACACCCTGATTAACGGTCTCACCGAGAGGACAGCCTCATGATTTCTAGCCCTGCCATTGATTTAGAAGAGGTGACGGTGGCCTATCATCGCCATGTCGCCCTCTATGGCGCAACGCTGCAACTGCCTGCCGGCACGATCTGTGGGGTGGTGGGCATGAATGGTGCTGGCAAATCCACCCTTTTCAAGGCAATCATGGGGTTTGTCAAGCCGATTCGAGGTCAGGTGCGCATTCATGGATTACCCCGACAACAGGTGCAACGGCAGTCCCTTGTGGCCTATGTGCCCCAAAGTGAAGATGTAGATTGGCAGTTCCCTCTGCGGGTTTGGGATGTGGTGATGATGGGGCGCTATGGCAAGATGAATTGGCTGCGCCAACCGCGAGCCAGCGATCGCCGGCGAGTACGCGAAAGCCTAGAGCAGGTGGAACTGTGGCCTTTGCGCCACCGCCAAATTGGCGAACTCTCCGGCGGCCAAAAGAAACGGATGTTCCTTGCCCGTGCCTTTGCCCAAGAAGCCCAGGTGTTGCTGTTGGATGAACCCTTTGCGGGCGTGGATGTGAAAACGGAGAAACTGATGATCGATCTCCTCATGGCGGAGCGGCAGAAAGGGCACACGATTCTCCTTTCCACCCATGATCTTTCCTCCGTGAGCACCTTTTGTGATCAGGTGGTGCTGGTAAACCGCAGCATCTTGGCCTATGGCCGCACCCGTGAGGTGTTTACGCCTGAAAATCTCGCCCGCGCCTTCGAGGGATCCTTGAGGATCCCCCCCCGCTGGGACTAACCCCGGCGAATTGGCGTGCCACAGGGATAGGTGGCGAGAGGCACTTCAGTGGGCAGCTCTTTCACCTTGTGCTGAAGTTGCGCTTGCAGATAGAGTTGCTGCAGGCGTTCCACCATTTCCTGCCGCCGATCGTAGAGTCGTTTGTGGGGACGGGGTTGACAGCGATTGAGGCAGTAGGCAGTGAGAATGGGCAGAGCAATCGTGCTATCGGTATAGCAGACCACCGCATCCCGCAGCCCTTGGGGATCCACCTTGCCCCAACTGACGGCTTCACTGGGCACGGCTCCTGAGAGGCCACCTGTATCCGGACGGGCATCGGTAATCTGGATAAAGTAATCGTGCCCCCGTTCCTCTAGCCCCAAGACTTCGTGGATTTGCGGCTGGGTTTGCAGCAGGAAGTTTTTCGGACTCCCCCCACCGATAATGAGAGCAGCACTCTTGCCATGTCCCTCAGCGGCTTCGCGGGCAAAGTAGGCAATGGCGGCAGTTTCGTTAACATCAATGGCGGGGTCAATGATGAGTTTTGAGCCTTCAAGGGCGATCGCCGCCACATTCATGCCAATGGAGCTATCGCCGGGGGACGAGGTGTAAATGGGCACGCCACACTCATAGGCCGTTGCCAGTAAACAGGAATGGGCTTGCCCCCGCTGCATTTCTAGTTCCCGAACATAGCGCCCTAGGTGGTAGTGAAACTCGGCTGTGCCCATGCGGCGTTGGAACGTTTCACTGCGCAGCACCTGCCGCAAAAAGGCATCGGTTTCAAGGAGCACATCGTAGTCAAAGATAATGTCATAGATGCGGATTTTGCTTTCCTTGCGCAGTTGCACATCATCCACAAAAGGATGCGCCGCATAGAGATCCATGCCAAGGGCATAGTGAATATCGTGGTAGAGGTTTGCCCCAGTGCTAATGATGTAATCAATGAAACCTGCGCGCACTAAAGGTGCCAAGGCTGAAATACCCAACCCCGTGGGGGTCATCGCCCCTGAGAGGCTGAGGCCAACCGTCACCTCCGGCTGGAAAACCCGCTGGCTTAGCAGTTGGCAGATTTCCCGCAAGCGTGCCGAGTTGTAGGCCGTAAAGTACTTATCAATCAGTTCTGTTAAGCTGATGTTGTCGGGAATGGGTGCAGGGGTAATGGGGGTAGCAAATGCAGACATCGGTCGTTCCTCGCAAGCTAATTCCCCAGCAGCTAGAGCCGCTCAGGCAGGAACGTTCCTCACCAGAGCATGACCTAACCCGCTGAAGAGTGTGGGGTTGGTTTGAGTTGTCAAAAACTTGAAGGGCAATAACAGTGATTAACACGCTCAGCACTTCTGATCGACCCAGTTCACACAGAGGTGAACACTTGCAGGCCGATCAGCTCATACTCGGCCCTTCGCAATTATCCACAACCGAGAGTGCAGGGATGGCTGCTCGCCGCTGGCGCAACCCCATTTCGAGATACCAAGTGGTGATGTTGGGATAACCCATCAACGTCAATTGTTTCACTGTTGACAAGTCCCATGCCCTTAGATTACGAGATCACTATAGCACTTCGTTACCCAATTTGCCGTGCGCGTTGCCTATTATGCTTTTGCTGCTTGCTTCAGCATCTTCCTCATTCTCTACCTTTTGCGGGGAATCGGTTGGCTGACAATGCTGCCGGGGGGAATTTTCTTGAGCCTCGTCATTGCCAGCTGGTTTACAGGGCTTTGGTCGGTTTTCACATTCTTGAAACAGCGTTACTAGCCTTCTCACGGTGGATTTTTCTTTGCCGACGGATCTATTCAGGTGGGCAAACCCCTGATTTTTGCGTTGGATCCGCCGGAGTCTCTCTGGGAGCGGGTTTGAGCATTTTTAGTTACCTCGTAGAAAATAATTTACCCCCCCTTGCAAGGCATCCCTCGGAACAGGGGGTTGCAATCCGCTCAGGGAGAGGCTACATTGAAGATGCTCCTGCTTCCCTTCGGGAAAGCTGATTAAATGAAAAGGAAACAACTTGCGCCAGTGACGGCAAAGTTTAGGGGTGGGGGCTGGCAGCCCCCTAGGTTAACGGCAGGATAATTAAGGGCTACTTGAGGATGCCAAAGTAGTAGGCAGCAACCAAGAAGTTAATGGCCAGTAGTAGGACTGCCCAAAAGGTACGGAACGCATAGGTGGGTTTTGCAGATTTTGTTGCCATAGTCAACATCCTTTTCTGGACAAGGGCAACCCTATTATACGCTACGGCGATCGCCTGCTCCGAATAGGTGTGGCAACATGCTATACTACGGTCATTGCGGGCAAAGCGGGAAGCGTTGAGCCTGAACAAATTTAATTCGCCGCTTCCAAGGGGGCGAAAGATTGTTAGAGTATATTTTTAAGGCCGCTGGTTCGTTATAGGAATTTTGGCTTATGTCGAGTGCATTGTCTGTTACCGATGCCACCTTTGAAGAAGAAGTATTAAATAGCGATATTCCTGTATTGGTGGATTTCTGGGCACCGTGGTGTGGGCCGTGCCGCATGGTGGCACCCGTTATTGATGAGATCGCCAATGAATATCAGGGCAGAGTTAAGGTTGTCAAAGTCAATACGGACGAAAATTCCAAGGTGGCGACCGACTTCGGCATTCGCAGCATCCCGACCCTGATGATTTTCAAGGGTGGCCAAAAGGTGGATATTCTAGTGGGTGCTGTGCCAAAAACAAAAATTGAAGCGACGCTTCAGCAGTTTCTCTAGGGTAAATTGGCCACTGCTGCTATGGTTTCGGTTGACTCAGCGATCGTCATCTATGTCAACGGCACTCCTCACACCCTGAGGCGATCGCTCACAATTCCAGAACTTTGCGATCTCCTCAACATTCATCCCCGCCTTGTTGCCATTGAATACAATGGTGAAATTTTACATCGGCAGTTTTGGGAAACTACCTCTGTGCAGGCGGGCGATCGCTTGGAAATTGTAACCATTGTCGGCGGTGGCTAATGCGCTGGTGGCGGTGGCCGCTAATTGCGCTGCTGGTTGTGCTGTGCCTCCTCAGCCTGGGGAACTGTGCTAGCCTGATTACGCCGCGCGGCAACCAGTTAGTTACTGCGGTTACCTCAGACCCGAAAACCTTTAACTACGCCCTGAGTCAGGAATCTCCCAATGTCTTTGGTTACCTCTACACAGGGTTAGTTCAAGAAAACGGCCTCACGGGTGAACTGGAACCTGCCCTTGCGGAGTCTTGGGAAATTAAGCCAGAAACCCGCGAAATTATTTTTCAACTCAAGCCAAATCTAAAGTGGTCAGACGGGGCGCCCCTCACCAGTGAAGATGTGGTCTTCACCTACAACCAGATTTATTTCAATCCAGAAATTCCCACGAGTAGCCGTGATATTCTCCGCATTGGCCAGAAAGGACTGCTGCCTGAAGTCACTGCGCAAGGCGATCGCCAAGTAACATTTAGGCTACCGGAACCCTTTGCACCGTTTCTACGCAATACCGGCTTGCCCATTTTGCCTGCGCATCTGCTGCGGGACGCGGTACGGGAACGGGATAGCCAGGGGCGCTTGAAGTTTCTCTCGATGTGGGGCACAGACACAGACCCGCGGCAAATTGTCGGCAATGGTCCCTTTGTGATGGATCGCTATGTGAATAGCCAGCGGCTGATTTTTCGACGCAATCCCTTCTACTGGCGATCGCCCCTGCCCCATCTGGAACGTTTTATTTGGCAAATTGTGGAATCCACCGACACCGCCCTGCTGCAATTTCGCTCAGGCAGTCTAGATTTATTTGCCGTCACGCCGGAGATGTTCTCCCTTCTCAAGCGGGAAGAAAAGCGCGGCCAGTTTCGCATCTACAATAGTGGCCCTAGTCCCAACACCCTGTTTCTTTGCTTTAATCTCAATCGCGGTCGCCGCAATGGCAAGCCACTGGTGGATCCAGTAAAGTCCGAGTGGTTTAACGATGTGCGGTTTCGTCGAGCCGTAGCCTATGCCCTCGATCGCCAGCGGATGATTAACAACATCTACCAAGGTCTAGGCGCTCCCCAACATTCCACTATTCCAGTCCAAAGCCCCTTTTACTTCTCTCCTGAGCAGGGGCTGCCCACCTACAGCTACGATGTGGCCAAAGCCAAGGCATTACTGCAAGAAGCAGGCTTTCGCTACGACAATCAAGGACGCCTCTTTGACGCTAAGGGGAATCGTGTCCGGTTTTCCCTGATAACGAATGCGGGCAACAAAATCCGTGAGGCGATTGCGACGCAAATTCAGCAGGACTTGGGGGCGATCGGCATGCAGGTGGATTTGCAGTTTTTGGCCTTTGGCACCCTCGTGGATCGCCTCTCCAACTCCCTAGAGTGGGAAGCCCATATTCTCGGTTTTACGGGCGGTGGCAATGAACCCAACAGCGGTGCCAATATCTGGCGGGTGGATGGCCTGTTGCATACGTTCAATCAGCAGCCCGCCCCCAATCAACCGCCAATTACGGGTCGGGTTATTGCTGACTGGGAGCAGCGGATCAGTGATCTCTACATCCAAGGGGCGCAGGAGTTGGACTTGGAACGCCGTAAGCAAATTTACGCCGAAGCGCAACGACTTGCTCAGGAATATCTCCCCTTTATCTACTTGGTCAATCCCCTCTCCCTCACCGCCTTTCGCAATCATGTGGTGGGGGCAAATCCTACGGCACTGGGCGGTGCCCTGTGGAACCTCGATGAGCTTAAAGTGCAAATGGCAGCGGATTAAGCCTCTTCAGACTCCGTTGGCAGTTCGCTCGGCTTGTTTTCTGTGGCCAACTGTGCCTTGGCCTGTTGCCAGAGGGCTTCGAGTTCCTCTAGGGTGTAGGTTTCAAGGGGGCGATCAATCCTCGCCTCAATGCACTCCAAGCGTTGGATAAAGCGTTGGTAGGTCTGCTGTAGGGCGTTGATGGGATCCAGTTGGCACCAGCGGGCAAGGTTAATCACACTAAAGAGTAAATCCCCCAGTTCGGCGGTTTGTTGCTCTGCATTTCCCTGGAGGAGTGCTTCCTGAAACTCCGCTAACTCCTCATAAAATTTCTCCCATGCACCACTAATGGTTGGCCAATCTAAACCGGCGCGACTGGCTCGCTCCCCAATTTTCATACCCGCCATTAGGGGGGGGAGTGTACGGGCGTAGCGTTGCAGCTTTTGACTTAGCGGGACAGATTCCTCACTGCCTTTTTCAGAGGCTTTGATCTGCTCCCATTGGGCGCGCACCTCTTGAGGGGTGCTCAGGTGGAGGTCGCCAAAGACATGGGGATGGCGGCGGATGAGTTTATCGGTAATTCCTTGAATGACTTGGGCGAGCGTAAATTGCTTGGCTTCCTCGGCCAGTTGACTCTGGAGAACCACTTGCAGCAGCAGATCCCCCAACTCTTCGGCGATCGCCCCTTTGTCGCCCTCTTGCAGCGCATGGACAACTTCATAGGCTTCCTCCAGAACGTAGGGAATGAGACTGGTGGGTGTTTGCTGTAAATCCCAGGGGCAGCCCCGCTCAGGATGGCGCAGTTCGCGCACTACATCAATTAAGCGCTGAAATTGCACCAGGGCTTCTGGCATAGGGGGTGGCACATAGAGTTGGAGCGGGCAGGTGGCCTCCGTCAGTTCTGCCAATTCCCCCAGCGTCAGGCTCGTACTGTGGTGTTCGGCATCAATGAGTGTTAAGGGTGTTTCCAAAGGCCAGTGGCGGCGCAGGTGTTGTGCCAAGCGGTGGGCGATCGCCAGCGTCGGAATTTCTGTAATCAAGCCTCCCTGAGATAAGTCTGTTGCCTCTGCCAAAACAGTTGCCGCTGACAAAACAGTTAGGGGCATAGCCATAGGAGAAATCACTAGACGCTGGATCACGGTTGTTTGCTTATCATCGCCAATTTTCTGACATTAATGCTAGGGGGCTTCTCTGCTTTGTCTGCAATCCACCGCCTTTGGAGTAAAACGAAAGGAAGGATTTAGACTAAGTGTAAAGAAACGTTTCTTTAGGTTAATCATGGCAGATTTTCTTTTGCGAGCAACGGCTGCGGCTGAAGGTATCCGTGCCGTGGGGGTGATCACCACTCAACTGACTGATGAAGCCCGCAAACGCCACCAACTCTCCTACGTTGCCACGGCTGCTTTAGGACGCACCATGGCCGCTGGCTTAATTCTCGCCTCTAGTTTCAAACAGCCCCAAGCACGGGTGAATGTGCGCATTCAAGGCAATGGCCCCCTAGGAACGATTTTCGCTGATGCCGGCGCCGATGGCACGGTTCGCGGCTATGTGCAGTATCCCAGGGTTGAACTTCCCCCCAATGCTAAGGGCAAACTAGATGTGGGGGCGGCGGTTGGCCACCAAGGTTATCTCTACGTCATCCATGATCTGGGCTATGGCTATCCCTACTCCAGCACCGTGGAACTGGTCTCCGGAGAAATTGCAGAAGATGTCACCTACTACCTTGCCACCTCAGAGCAAACCCCCTCAGCCCTGATGTTGGGCGTTTTTGTTGAAGAGGCTGGAGTGACTGCCGCCGGGGGGCTGATGTTGCAGGTGCTGCCTAAAGCTGCCAAGGATGAACACCTCATCGCGACCCTGGAAGAACGGGTGGCCAATCTCAAGGGCTTTACACCGCTGCTCCAAGCAGGGCAAACCCTGCCGGATATTTTTCAGGAACTGCTGGGGGATATGGATCTGCAAATCCTTCCCCAGCGGCAAATGGTGCGGTTCCACTGTGGCTGTTCCCACGAACGGATGCTAGCGGCACTCAAGCTCCTAGGGGAGGCAGAATTAAGGGATATCCTAGCCACAGAGGCGAAGGCAGAAGCCACCTGTCAGTTCTGTAATGCCGTCTATTGGGCGGATCGGCCGATGTTGGAGCAGTTGATTGCGGAGTTGGCCACTGCCTCAGTCTAGCCGTTGTATCTGAGGAGTTTGCGTCATGTCCGGTGTGGTTGCGACTGCCCAACCCCCTTTGCATTTTCTACCTCAACGATTTAGCTATCCTGTTTGGTGGACAGTGGCGCGACTCCTGCCCTTTTATATCCGCTATGGCTTAGGTCTCAAGCGGGTGGAAGGGGTGAATGTGGAAACCCTTGCCCACTATTATGAGCAGTTTCAGCAGGGAAAGGTACGACTCCTCATTGCCTTTCGGCATCCCTGTACAGATGATCCTTTGGTGATGGGCTACTTGATGTGGCATCTCCTGCCGCAAACAGCCCGCCGGTTGGGTCTTCGGCTGCGCCCCCCCACAAATGGTTATTTTCTCTACGATCGCGGGATTCCCCTCTGGGCAGGGCAACAGATTGGCTGGCTCTTTTCACGGCTAGGGGGGATTTCAATCATGCGCGGTAAGCTCGACAGCCAAGCCCTGCGATCGGCACGAGAATTACTGCTGGAGGGACAATTTCCCCTAGCAGCAGCTCCGGAGGGGGCAACGAATGAACACAACGAACTAGTGGCTCCCTTGGAGCCGGGCGTGGCGCAACTGGGGTTTTGGTGTCTGGAAGACTTGACCAAGGCCGGGCGATCGCTCCCCGTGGTCATTCTGCCGATTGGCATTCAATACACCCTCATTCAGCCTTCGTGGGAACGCATGGCAATGCTGATGGCACAACTGGAGAACCGCCTTGGCTGCCCTGCAAGTTCTCACAGTGCCCAGCCCGAGGATCTCTACGGTCGCCTCCTGAATTTGGCGACGTACCTTTTAGATCGCTTAGAGACCTTTTATGCCACCTCCTATCGCCAAGCGTTTCCCGAACTGCCACCCCTTGATTCTGCCAATGCAGAATTAGCGGCACGAATTCAGCGACTTCTCAACAGTGCCCTTGCGGTAGCAGAGTCCTATTTTGGTCTTAAACCCAGTGAAGACTTTGCCAGCCGCTGTCGGCGGATTGAGCAGGCCGCTTGGGAACGCATGTTCCGCGCTGACTTGGCACAACTGTCCTCCGTAGAACGCTGTTTAGCCAATTGGTTGGCACAGGAAGCCAATGTGCGATTACGCCATATGCGTCTTGCAGAGCGTTTTACCTCGGTTACCGGGAGCTATGTGCGGGAAAAACTGACAATCAACCGCTTCGCGGACATTGTGCTAATCCTCTGGCGCACCTTCGATTGGCTGGAAGGAAAAAGTCCCAACGTGAACCGCCTGGTGGGACAGCGGCAAGTGCGCGTCAGCGTCGGAGAACCCCTCAATTTGCAGAACTATTGGTCTTTGTATCGTCGCGATCGCCAAGGGGCACGACAAGCTGTAAAGGAAGTCACCGATCAGATTCGCCAACAATTTGAAGCCCTGATTGTCCCCACAGATTCTTAGACGGATTCAAAGCGAAGGTTCAAGTCAAACCCAGGCGCGATCGCCCCTCTTGAAGCCGCTGCAGTGCCCCGAAAAGATTACTCATCGGTTGTTGGGCAGCATGTTTCGGGCAGGTCACATCACAGTATCAATCGCGCCCGCTTCCCCGCCGCCCGGTGACGCAGGGAATAATGAGGGCATCCCAACGGGCACGATGGGTGGGTGCTCAGATTACCGGACCCCCTTTAGGCACTTGCACCTCAAGGTGACGAAAATACCGCTGTAGGAGAATATCCCCCAGCAAACGGTACATCAATGCGGTGAAGAGAGGGGAAATGTGGGGCAATGGGGATTTGGCAGCATGTCGCCTCAGGCGTGAAGGGTGAGCCGGCTGTGACACATGAGCACAAGACTAGGGCGAGACCCCAATCTGGCCAGGGATGTCAAACCGGTTTACAAATTAGCAAATTAAGCTTCAGTTAATTATTGGCAATACTGAGAATCCAAGTGCCCACATAGCGCATCAAGGGAATATCCCCAGGCGAGCCAATGCGTGCATTGAAGTAGAACATGCCGCCATGGTTGGGGTTGCGTACATTGTTGAGAATGATTTGAACAGGTTCCCCAGCGGGAATCACTTCTGCTGGCACGATGTCAATGACGCGGTTATCCCGATCCACCGTTACCTCCGCTAGGTTAATTTTTCTGCCTAGCTCGCGCCGAAATTGGAAAAAGCTATTCCCTCGACTGCCCCCCACTCTGACCTCAATTCCCTTGGGATCAATAATGCCGTTGTAGTAGTCAGGGTAGGTGATGTTAATGCGGTTAATAGCTACTTTTTGCTGACCAAGGCGCAGCCAATAGCGATCGCCCATGAAACCGGGCGTCCCATAATCCAAGTGGTATTGCAACTGCTGCCGTCCACTGGGGCCTTCTCCCCATGTAAACGTAAACCCTTGATTTGATTGGGCACGCACAAGGGCTGGGGTCACAAGACCAAGGCTACACCCCAAGACCATAAGAGCCGGCAGGAAACGTTTCACCATAGATAACCCTATTACGACACACCACAGCTACCTAACCTTCAGACGGGGAGGAGTCGCTCAACGTTCCCCTACGGATTAGTCTGCTTAGTATCCTAACGGCAAAAATACACCATTGCAAAGAAAAGTTAAACTTTACGAGGCTCTTTCCCTAGTTTCTGGGCTGCTGCACAAGTTGAGCAAAGAACCCACCACGACTGGTCACATTGGAGAGGGCATCCTTATCGGTCATTTGCACCGCCACAATTTCTGAGGTAAGCACAGTTAACTTCTTGCCCACCTGGCGATCGCACGTCAGTTCGAGGACAGTCGGGGTACCGGTGGCCATGGCCTGCTGAATTTGTTGATAGACTGCCGTTGCTGCCGCACTTTCCTTGCGCTCAATGCTGACGGGCATGGGAACATGACGGAGGATCAAATCAATTGTGTACATTGTGCTCCTTCTTCCTCAAACACGGGGAGTAATATTCACTGTAAAATGCTCTGACTAGAAAATTATCGCTGCCTCAACGCGCTAGTCCACTGCCGATGGAGCGATCGCAACAGGGGCACATCCACATAGGTTGTCCAGCCCACCTCACCGCGGATCACTTGAAAGGGGTAGTCGGGTTCCCCTAGGCAATCCAAGACAAGTGCTGCATCGCGAAAGTCATGATCCTTGGTGTAGTCGGTGATCGTGATAATGGTTGCTAGACCACTCGCAGTGGCTGCCTGAATCCCATTGGCCGAATCCTCAAAGGCAAGGCACTCCTGCGGTGAGAGGCACATTTTCTCAAGGGTGTAGAAGTAAATATCAGGCGCAGGTTTCTTTGCGGGCACAACATCCCCGGCGGCAATCATCTCAAACCAACTCACACCATCAGGAGCAAGGGCATTTTCAAGGAGGGCGGTAACATTGGCGGGGGTGGTGGTGGTAGCGATCGCCAAACGGAATCCTACTTCACGGGCTTCGGTCAGCAATCGTTTTACCCCCGGTCGCAGAGGAATGGCTCCTTCCGCCAATAACTCCGTATAGTAGCGGGTTTTGGCCTTGTGCAAATCGGCAATCAGGGCATCCAAATTTTGCGGACGGGGCCAATCGGGGCGAAAACGATCCAGATAATACTTGATCCGCTCCTTGCCCCCTGCCACCGCCAGCAGTTGGCCATAGAGGGGAACATCCCACTCCCAATCCAGACCCGCCGCCGCAAAGGCTTTATTGAAGGCAACGCGATGGCCATCCCGCTCGGTATCGGCCAGGGTACCATCCACATCAAAAATCAGGGCTTTCAGATCAGCCATGGGGAGCCATCATCCATCCCTCTACGGGGAAAAATTAATGGAATGACTGTAATTTTACCAGTCGTGCTCGCACTGCTTGATCATTGGTGACTGGTTCACGGAAATGCCATGTTTCCTCAGGGCCAAGGCCATAGACCTGTACTGAGACGGCTCCGACCTGCTGCCCCCCCTTATCCAAGAGTTCAAAATCTGCCTGAACCATGCGAAACTGCTCTTCACTGTAGTTTTTGAGAACACCCACAATAAACGGTGCTCCCCCCTCAATATGCCACTTGAAGTCCGCCATGGTTACGCCCTGTTGCGTAAGGCTACCACCAATCAACTGCTGCATCCGTTGTTGTTGCTGCCACCGACCGAGATGGTAGCTAAAGATCACCAGTAAACTCACAACTCCGGCGGCGATCGCCACCACCCAAGGAGCTGAGGAAGCATATACAGGGGTAGCTAGAGCTGGGTTAGGCAGGCGCAGATCGATGACCTCTTCCCAATCAGGTTTAGGCGAACCTTGAATGCGGCCAATAATTTTAATGCGGGCAATGTCATCTAGGTGAAACTGTCCCAAGCGCGACTTGAGAAGATTCACTAAGGCAGAATAATGGGCAACAGTGCCGGGGGGTTTGTTCAAAACAATGTTTAATTGGTTGCGAAACTGATTTACTTGGACAACAACGGCGTGTTCTGAAAGCACATCCTGAAGTGTTTCGCGAATTTGCTCAACTTGTAGTAGCCCCATGTCCGCAACCCCTAGTGTGTAGCAATAGAATCGCCTTCTGCGAAGCCTTTGGGAAGCGGTAGCGGTACCGCCCTATGTGCCAGTGTACACAAAGTTCTATGAAGCAAATTTGTGAATTCACCGTGGTTTACCGGCCTTGGTGAGCTGCTCACAGCGATCGCAATGACCACAACGCCATTCGGCTGCCTCAGGGGCAAAACCAAAGGCTTGGAGGAGAAACCGCCAGCGGCAGCCGCGGTAGTAGAGAAACTCTTGCATTAATTGTTCCTGCGTCGCTTTGGGCAGGGGTGGCACCTGTGTTAGGGGTTGACGGCAATAGTGAAAGGGATCCTGCCAGCGCAGGGCACCCTGTTGATGCAGGAGTGCCAATGTTAATTCCACCTCAGGCCACTGTTGCCGCAGTTGTTGAAGATTGCCCCTGAGGGGCAGAGACGCCTGAAGTGCCATGGCGCGATTGTAAGTGTCTTGACTGTGGCGCTGAAAAAACTGCCAACGCTGTTGATCTTCGCGATCCAAACCCCAGCGATCGCTCACCAGAGCTAGGGCTTGAGCCGGCTGACCATCTCGCCCAGCGCGTCCTACCTCTTGGAGATATTCACTGAGTTGCAGGGGCGGTTGATAGTGGCAGATCCAACGCACATTGGGTTTATTGACCCCCATACCAAAGGCATTGGTACAGACCACAAAGGGGAGTTTGTCCTGCAGCCAATCCGTCTCAATTTGGCGTCGCTGTGCTGCTGGCAGTCCGCCATGGTAAGGGGTGGTGCGGTATCCCTGCTCCTGTAGCCAAGTGGCTAGGGTCTCACAGTCGCGGCGGGTGCGGGCATAGATCAATCCAGAGGTTTTCCCCTGCTGCTTGAGAAATTGCTGGAGGCAATGGCGGCGATACCCCCGACTCCACACAGAACGTACAGTTAAATGGAGATTGGCACGATAGGGGCTGTGAATGATCTGCACAGGCTGCTCTAGACCTAAAACCTCAATGAGGATGCGTTGGGCATTGGAATCGGCAGTGGCCGTAAAAGCAGCGATCGCCAGCCGTGGGTGGTGCGGTTTGCATTGACGCAGAGCAGGTCGCACTGTTCCTAAGCGCCGATAGACCGGCCGAAAGCGATCGCCCCACTGGACAAGGCAATGGGCTTCATCCACAATCAAGCCATTGAGCCACACCTGGGATGAACAGAGGTGTTGCCAAAGGGGGTTAGAAAATAGCGACTCTGGGGAGAGATAGAGCAAACGGTAGTCCCTAAGATGTGAGAGAATCTGACGTCGTTGACTGCTGGGCAGTTCACTATGGTAGGCTGCGGCAGCAAGACCCCGTTGCCGCAATTCCCCCACTTGATTTTCCATGAGCGCAAGCAGCGGCGAGATCACCAGCGTCAATCCCCCTTGAAGGAGTGCTGGCAACTGAAAGCAGAGACTTTTGCCCGCTCCGGTGGGGAGGACGATTAAGGCATCCCGCCGTTGTAAGAGTGCTGTCATCACCTCGGCTTGGGGCGATCGCAACTCAGAATAGCCCCAGTATTGGCGCATCGCAGCCCGTATGGCCGCCAAATGGGTATCGGACATTCACCGGCTCAAGCTGGGAACCAATTTTCGAGCAATCCAACTGTTGCCCAAAAAGCGGCACAGTCTCCTAGGGATAGCTAGAAGAGTCAATTTAGAATAATTTTAAGCAAGACACTCTATGATGCCTAGGGGCTTTTAGACCTGTCACTGTTGCCGAAGTGTAAAACGCTTATGGAGATAAACCTATGGGCATGAAACTTGTGCCGCTGGTATGCGTGGCAATGCTGGCAGCGATGGTCGCTCCGGCAACTGCCCAAAGCCGCCGCCAACCCATTGATCCCCAACAATTGCCTATAACTCAGCCTACCTTGCCCCAAGCTTTTGAACGCGTTGATGGCAGTCAAGGGTACTGGCAGGATGAGTCGATCGCTGGCGATGCTTCTTTTGTGTTCGGTGCGCCCACCTATCGCGATAATGACATCATTCATCGGGCGCGGCGAATCAACTATCTCTCCACCGATGCCTGGTATCAGCAAAGTAGTCAACCCCCTATCCGCACCCGCGATCTCGATAGTCCCTTCTGCACCTCGATGTATGGCACGCCCTTTCCTTGCAATTTGATGGTAGAGTCACCACTACCCCCCCCGCAGCAGCCCTTGTTTACCCCCCCACCCCCCCCTGCAGTCGTGCCGCCTCCACCAGTACGTGCGCTGTATTGAAACTTGTGGGATAAAGTTAGCAATGGGGGGCAGCGCCCCCTTTTTTAGGACTTGAACGGCCGATCGCCGAAAAACTATGGCACCTGCTATGGAGTTCTATTAAAATAGATTGCAGTGTTAAATAATGCGTTAACAAATTTTTCTTTTCTTAAAAGTGTTCCCATTGAACTATTAGGCCAGCTTTATTTCACTTATTATTTGCGATCGCTGTGCCTATTACCTTTGACCTCTTTCTATGCAGTAGTTTCTTCTTTACTACCCTGAATGGCTATAAACTTTACTCTATAGAATCTATACAACCTGCAGACAACTCCAACCGCTATTCATTGTTGTCCCATTACACAAGTCATCTATAGGTTCTCCCTATTATGCTTCCCCATCAAGAACGACTCTCAATTTTCATCGATGGGAATAACATGTTCTATGCCCAGCAAAAAAACGGCTGGTTTTTCGATCCCCGTCGTGTTCTTGAATTCTTCACCCGCGATCCCAACATCGTATTGGTCAATGCTTTTTGGTATACCGGTATCAAAGATACCCAAGATCAACGCTCGTTTCGCGATGCCTTGATCAACCTTGGTTATACCGTGCGCACAAAACTGTTGAAAGAATATTACGATGAAACCCTCGGCAAGTATTATCAAAAGGCTAATTTAGATATTGAAATCGTGATTGATATGTTTAACACGGTCGGCCAGTACGATCGCGTCGTTCTTTTTAGTGGCGATGGTGATTTTGAGCGGGCGATTGAACTCTTGCGCTCCAAAAATACCCACATCACGGTTGTTTCCACCGAAGGAATGATTGCCCGTGAACTGCGCAATGCCACCGATCGCTACATTGATCTCAATGAGATTCGCCCCTTTATTGAAAAAATTGACCTGCAAAACGCCAACTAAAAAGCGCATCCAGCGATCGCCAGATGCGCAAGTAACTGAAGTGTTGTCTAAAATTCCTAGAACAGACCTAGGGTTAGGGACTTATCCAAAGGAAGAGTAGCACCAATACCCAGCCACAGCGTCACCAATGTGCCAAAGAGGAAGACCGTCATGGCTACCGGACGGCGGAAGGGATTTTGAAACTTGTTGACGCTTTCAATGAAAGGAATTAGCATCAAGCCCAAGGGAATCGAGGCATTTATGAGGACGCCCAGCAGCTTGTTGGGCACTACCCGGAAAATCTGGAAGGTGGGATAGAGGTACCACTCCGGCAAAATTTCCAAGGGGGTGGCAAAGGGATCCGCCGGTTCACCGACCATGGCAGGATCCATCACCGCCAGACCAACCACAAGGGCGATCGTGCCCATAATTACCACCGGGAAGATATAGAGCAGGTCATTGGGCCAAGCAGGTTCGCCGTAGTAGTTGTGACCCATGCCTTTCTTCAGTTTTGCCCGCAGCGCCGGATTCGTTAAATCAGGCTTTTTCAAAACTTTTGCCATAAATCAATCGTTCTCCTAGAGGTTCAGCAAGGGGGAGATTATCTGGAGCATAACAAGTGGAACCGCCGAAAATAGCAGGCTCTGTTACATTTCTTGATGCTAAGCTTACAGGGGACCCGAAATGCCCTGTTTGCGAATCATCAGGAAGTGCATCAGCATAAAGACGGCGATTGACCAGGGCAGCACAAAGGTGTGCAAGCTATAGAAGCGAGTGAGGGTTGCTTGACCAACACTTTCACCCCCACGTATTAGTTCCACCAGTTGATCGCCCACCACGGGAATCGCCGCAGGGATACCGGAAACAATTTTGACCGCCCAATAGCCCACTTGATCCCAAGGCAGGGAGTAGCCCGTGACACCAAAACTGACGGTAATCACCGCCAAAACCACACCCGTTACCCAAGTGAGTTCGCGGGGTTTCTTGAAGCCACCGGTGAGATAGACGCGAAAGACGTGCAGAATCATCATCAACACCATCATGCTGGCGGACCACTTGTGAATAGAGCGGATCAACCAGCCAAAGCTGACTTCATTCATGATGTACTGCACAGAGGCAAAGGCTTCAGCCACGGTGGGTTTGTAGTAAAACGTCATGGCAAAGCCCGTGGCAAATTGGATTAAAAAACAGGTGAGAGTGATACCACCTAGACAGTAAAAAATGTTTACATGGGGTGGTACATATTTGCTGGTAATGTCATCGGCGATCGCCTGAATTTCCAGGCGTTCCTCAAACCAGTCGTAAACTTTGCTCATAGGTAATGATTAGTCCTGCGAAACCGCTGCTTTCTTTGAAAAATGTAACACAAGCGCCCTCAGACTTTCCACATTGAGTTAGAGTCCTTTTCCCATGGAGGCACGCCCTGAAAACGGGAAAACGCAGAGGTTGATCTCCCCTTGATAGATCCCATACTTATAGACAAGGGCTGCACAGCCATTCTCAGGTTGATTGGTGCCCCCCACCGTTCGATAATAAAGTCTCAACAGCTTCAGAATTGCCACTTGGGGCTGTATCCTCACATTCCCTTACTCACAAGACCGCTTGGGAGGCTTTGAGATGAATCTGCTGAAGAAACTCTTTGGTGCTATTTTCGGCCTATTCGGGGCGATCGCGAAACTCTTTGGTTTGGGCAAAAAGGGCGAATTCTACATTGAATTAGACGAAGGCAAAGCTGTCCCTGCTACACCGGCAACCCCTACTAAAGCGGCGGAACCTGCTCCTCAACCCGCTCAGCCCGTTGCCGCAGCACCCACGCCCATCCTTACAGCTCCGGCAGAACCCACACCTACCCCTGTCGCCCCCAGTGTTCCCTACACCCGTTTTGCCCGTCGTCGGCCAGGTGCCAATATGGCTGCATTCTTGGATATGGCGCGGCAAGTTCGTCCCTCTACCTAGGAAAATTAATCCACAGAGCATTGGATACAAAGGGGCTGTTGATGGCGGAGTGCCGCATCTGGCTCCTTTTTTTGGGCTAAGCCATCGTCTCCGCGGATTGCAAGATGTCCCCAGTTGCAGTAGCATTCTGGCAAATTGTGAGGGTTGAGGGTAAATTCCTATGGGTCAACAGTCGTCGAGTGGATGGGCAGCCGTAAAGATTTTTGCAGGGTTACTCCTTCTCTTTACTGTTGGTGCCTGCGAGGCGGACACTACCACCACTGCCCCAACCGCTGAAGGACTGCGCATTGGCTCCCTATTGCCCTCAACGGGTGATTTGGCCTCGGTGGGAACCCCCATTGCTGAAGTGGTGCCCCTGCTGGTGGAAACGGTAAATGCCTGTGGCGGTGTCAACGGCAAACCTGTCACGCTCATTGCGGCCGATGATCAATCCAATCCTGCTGCCGGCGCTGAAGCCATGACCAAGTTGGTGGAGATTGACCGCGTCGCGGGCGTTGTTGGCTCCTTTGGCAGCAGTGTCTCCAATGCCGCCGCAGATATTGCCACGCGGGGTCGCGTCATGCTCATTTCCCCCGGTAGCACCAGTACCCTCCTGACAGAACGCGCCAAGAAAGGGGACTTTAACGGCTATTGGGCACGCACCGCTCCCCCTGACAATTACCAAGCCCAAGCCCTTGCCCAACTGGCCAAAAAAGAGGGGTATCAGCGGGTGGCCACGGTGGTGATCAACAACGACTATGGCCGTAGCTTTGAGCAGGAATTTACTCGTGCCTTCAAAGCCTTGGGCGGGACAGTCATTAATGAGGATCGCCCTACCCGTTATGATGAGCGGGCAACGACCTTTACAACCGAAGCCGCAGCTGCCTTTGGGGGTAAACCCGATGCCGTGGTGGCCATTGTGTACCCCGAAACAGGAAGTCTCCTACTGAAGTCCGCCTTTGAGCAAGGTCTGACCCAGAACGTGGCCATTCTCCTCACCGATGGTGTGAAGTCCGAAAGTTTTCCGGAGCAGGTGGGGCGTACCGCCGATGGCAAATACATTATTGCTGGCGCTAAGGGAACAGTCCCCGGTGCCAATGGCAAAGCCCTAAGCCGCCTACAGGAACTGTGGCGCACCCAAAAAGGCGGTGATCTCCCTGCCTTTGGCGCTCAGACTTGGGATGCCGCCGCTCTATTGGTTCTGGCTGCCCAGGCCGCAGGGCAGAATACGGGGGAAGGGATTCGCAGCAAAGTGCGCGATGTGGCCAATCCGCCTGGCGAAGAGGTGGATGATGTGTGTACAGCCCTAGCCCTCCTGCGAGAAGGGAAAGAAATCAACTACCAAGGAGCCAGTGGTAACGTGGATATAGATGAAAATGGCGATGTTGTTGGGATCTATGATATTTGGCAGGTTACCGATGACGGTAAATTAAAGATCGTTGGTCAAGTGAATCCCCAAACACCCTAAGCATGGCAAGCACGTTTTCTTTTGATATTGTGAGTGATTTCGACTGGCAGGAGCTGGTCAATGCTGTGGATCAAACGGAGCGAGAGATTAAAGCCCGCTATGACCTCAAGGATACCCACACCACCCTTGAATTGACCAAGGAAGGACTGACGATTCACACTGAGAGTGAATTTACCCTTAACTCAGTGCATACCATTCTGCAACAAAAGGCGGCGAAGCGGCAGTTGTCTCTGAAAATTTTTGACTATGGCCCTGTGGAGGCAGCGGGCGGTCAACGGGTCAAGCAGTTCATTAAATTGCGGCGCGGCATCAATCCAGAATTGGCCAAGGAAATTAGCAAACTCATCCGCAGTGAATTTAAGAAGGTACAGGCCGCGATCCAAGGGGATGTGGTGCGCGTCAGTGCCAAGTCCAAGGATGATCTGCAAGCTGTGATCCAACGCCTGAAAACGGAGGATTACCCTGTGCCGTTACAATTTACAAATTACCGCTAGGAATTGCAGGGTCATGTTAGGGTCTGTATCGCTAGGGACGTTGGGGCTAATGGTCGGTTCACTGCTGACCGTGGTGGGGGCGGTGGCCTATGCCACAGGAAATGCCACGTTGAATCTGGCCGGATTTTTCTACGGCGTGCCCCTACTGCTGGGCGGATTGGCCTTAAAGGCGGCAGAACTTAAACCGGTACCCTATCGTGAACCGCCCACGGCGGAGGCGATCGCTGGCCGTGCCCAAGCCACACCCATTCAAACTCAAATCCGCAAGGATGTCAGCCGCTATCGTTATGGTCAAGAAGCCCATCTGGATAGCACCTTGGCCAGTTTAGGCTTGAGTCCCTCGGATGCCGAGCGTCCTGTGTTGGTGGCGATCGCCGAGACCCTAACAGACGGTGCTTATACACTAGTTTTAGAGTTTGACTCCCCAGCAGTTCCCCTTGAGGTGTGGCAATCAAAGCAAGCCAAGATGCAGACGTTCTTTGGCCCCAATATTCGGGTAACCATTACTGATCAGGGAAAAGACCGTGTGGCCGTGGCGCTCATTCGCGAATAAAGCAGTGGTCAACCCTGTGCCAATTGCCTAAGATTATTGATAAACCGTTTTGCTCTAAATTCAGGTGTTACGATAGCATCGTGATTGCGGCATTCTAACCAAAGAGTCAGACTTTTTGCGGCCAGTCTGCTCTTAAAAATAAAAGCGCATCTTTGACATGAGCAATTAGGGCTATGGGTAAAGTCATTGGCATTGACCTTGGAACCACCAACAGTTGTGTGGCCGTCCTAGAAGGGGGCAATCCCGTCGTGATCCCCAGTGCTGAGGGCGGACGCACTACCCCCAGTATTGTTGCTTTTGGTAAATCGGGTGAACGGTTGGTGGGTCAGCTCGCCAAGCGGCAAACTGTCACCAATGCCGAAAACACGGTTTTTAGTATCAAGCGGTTTATTGGCCGCCGCTGGGAGGAAACTGCTGAAGAACGTGCCCGTGTACCCTATACCTGCGTGCCGGGTCGCGATGGCATGGTCAATGTGCAAATTCGCGATCGCACCTATACCCCCCAAGAAATTTCCGCCATGATCCTGCAAAAGCTCAAACAGGATGCGGAAGCCTATTTGGGGGAACCCGTCACCCAAGCGGTGATTACGGTGCCCGCCTATTTTAGTGATGCCCAGCGCCAAGCCACCAAAGATGCGGGGGCGATCGCCGGCCTTGAGGTGCTACGCATTATCAACGAGCCAACCGCCGCCTCCCTAGCCTACGGCATTGATAAGCAGGATCAAGATCAAACCATCCTAGTGTTTGACTTGGGGGGTGGCACCTTTGATGTCTCCATTCTCCAACTGGGCGATGGGGTTTTTGAAGTGCGCTCCACCGCAGGCAATAACCACCTAGGGGGCGATAACTTTGATGAGTGTATTCTCGATTGGCTCTTGGCCTCTTTCAAGGAGCAAGAAGGAATTGATCTTTCTAAGGACAAAATGGCACTGCAACGCCTGCGTGAGGCTGCTGAAAAAGCAAAAGTGGAGTTATCGGGCACCCTGAGCACTTCGATTAACCTGCCCTTTATTACTGCCGATGCAACGGGACCCAAGCACCTTGAAATAGAACTCACCCGCCGTAAGTTTGAGGAACTTTCTGCCCATTTAGTGCAGGCTACCCTTGAACCCATGCAGCAGGCGATCGCGGATGCAGGTCTCACAGTTCAGGACATTGATCGGGTATTGCTGGTGGGTGGTTCCACCCGTATCCCCGCCATTCAAGAGTTGGTGAAGCAATTTTGTGGCAAAAATCCCGATCGTTCTGTCAATCCCGATGAAGCAGTTGCCATTGGTGCGGCAATTCAAGGCGGTATTCTCAGCAAGGAAACAACTGTTAAGGATCTGCTGCTTTTAGACGTTACGCCCCTTTCCTTGGGTATTGAAACCCTGGGGGGTGTCTTTACGAAAATTATTGAACGCAACACCACCCTCCCCACCAGCAAAACCCAGACTTTTTCCACTGCCACCGATGGTCAAACCGTGGTTGAAATTGCTGTCTATCAAGGGGAGCGTCCCATGGCCAAGGACAATCAACAACTGGCCTGCTTTGAACTCACAGGCATTGCCCCTGCCCCCCGCGGCGTACCGCAAATTGATGTTACATTTGATATTGATGCCAATGGCATTTTGAGTGTGTCTGCCGTTGATCGCGCCACCGGTCGGCAGCAAAGTGTGCGTATTACCAATCGCGGTGGCCTCAGCAGCATGGAAATTGAGCGCATGCGCCAAGAAGCCCTGATCTACGCCCAGGCAGACCAAATCAAAAGAGAAATTGCCGAACTGCGCAACCAAGCCGATGCTTTGCTATACAGTTATGAATCTACCCTTAAAAACTCCGGCATCGCATTAACCCCTGATCTGCGGGCGCGCATTGAGCCGGTGGTTCAGAGGATGCAGGCGGCGATGGTGGATGACAACATTACCCCCGAGGAAATTCGTCGGCGGATGGAAGACCTGCAGCAGGCCTTGATGATGTTGGGGAATCTGGTTTATCAACAAACCGCGGGTGGTTCAATGATGACCTCAAGTCCAACAAGGGATGGAGGCACAATCAGTTCCCAAGCGACTCAAGTTTTAGATAGTAACGCCACAATCATCAGCGATAATGAAGAAACAGTTGTTACAGACTATGAAGCAGTTGATTAATTTAGGTAACGGTAGCTATGGCTCGTGATTTCTATGAGATCTTGGGTGTTTCCCGCTCTGCGGATGCTGAGGAATTGAAACGAGCCTATCGGCGCTTGGCTCGCAAGTATCACCCCGATGTCAACAAAGAACCGGGCGCTGAAGAAAAATTCAAGGAAATCAACCGTGCCTATGAGGTGCTCTCCGATCCCCAAGCGCGGGCTAACTACGATCGCTTTGGTGAAGCCGGGGTTAGTGGCGTTGGAGCCACTGGCTTTAGTGATTTTGGCATTGGCGATATGGGGGGCTTCGCCGATATTTTTGAAACCTTTTTTGGCGGCTTTGCCACAAGCAGCCGGCGACAGCAAGGCCCCACGCGAGGTGAAGATCTACGCTATGACCTGAAACTGGAGTTTCGCGAAGCGGTCTTTGGCGGCGAAAAGGAAATTCGCATTAACCACTTGGAAACCTGCAAGGCCTGTCAAGGCACTGGGGCGAAGCCCGGCACACGACCTGTGACCTGTCCAACCTGTGGGGGCATCGGTCAGGTGCGGCGATCGGCACGAACTCCCTTTGGGAGTTTTACACAACTCACAACCTGTCCCACCTGTGGTGGTTCTGGCGTCGTGATTGAAGATCGCTGCGAAGCCTGCGGGGGGCAAGGCCATATCCAAGTCAGCAAAAAGCTAAAAATCACGATTCCTGCTGGAGTGGACAATGGCACTCGGCTACGGGTTTCGGGGGAAGGGGATGCCGGTTTGCGGGGCGGTCCTCCCGGAGATCTCTACGTCTATCTTTTTGTTGAACCCGATCCGGAGTTTCAGCGCGAAGGCAACAATATCCTATCGCGGATTAAGATTAGCTACCTGCAAGCGATTCTTGGTTGTCGAATTCCCGTGAGCACGGTGGATGGAGAGGTAGAACTCAAAATTCCCGCCGGCACCCAACCCGGTACAGTGTTAGTCCTAGAAGGGCGAGGCGTGCCCCGTGTGGGCAATCCTGTGGCGCGGGGCGATCACCTGATTACCGTTGATGTGGAAATTCCCACCCACATCACCCATGAGGAACGGGAGCTGCTGGAGAAATTGGCGAAAATTCGTGGCGAGCGCATGGGCAAGGGCGGCTTAGAAGGGTTCCTCGGCAGCTTATTTGGTGGTTAGGGGGCGTTGCCTAAAATAGAAAAAAGCATTGGGGGCGCCGGCCATGCTGACTGAGGTCTTAACAGCACTAGAGCAAGGAAATTTCCAACAGGCAGAAAAACTGCTGGCAACCTTGCCTCCCGAAGACCCGCGGGTGCTCCTGTGCCGAGGGCACCTCCATCTTAAGACAGAGCAGCTTGAGGCGGCTGAGTCAAACTTTCGCCAATTACTGCGGCTGAACTGTGGCCCCAAACTGACGCAAATGGCACGGCGCGGTCTTGAAAAAATTGAGCAACTTCGCCAACAGCAGCGACAACAGGCCATTCTAGAAACCCATACTGTGGTGGGAGTAGAGCAGCAGGGAGTTCTTGTCTTGGAGGGGGTGGTTGCTCCTGAGCAGCGGACAACCCTTGCCCGACTGTTGGCCACCATGTTCAAGATGGATCCCTACACAGCGCGATTGTTGATTCCATCGCGGGGCTGGCGTTTGATCCGCACGGGAAATTTTGCGGAACTTACTGTCTATTGCCAAGAACTGAAACAGCAGGGGTTTAGCCTCTTTTGTGTCCCCTTGGAGGTGTTGACGGCCACCCCTGTCTTACAGGTGCGTTATTTCACGGCCTTGGAACCACAGCCGCGGGTGGTGTGTACTAGTTCGTTATCACCAGAAGCTGTGGAGCTAACGTTTACTTGGTCACAGGTGAGCCAGCGAGTGGAGGGGTTGCTGCCGATTTTTGAGCAGGTGTTCGATCGCGATCGCCAAGGGCGAGTGACCCACAAAGAACAAATTCAAGATTATGCCCAGTGCTGTGATCTCCACTTACTGAGCCAAAATCAAATCCTGCGCTTTTATCGCGGCGGCTACCAGTTCCACCAGGGAATTCCCCTGAATCAAGTGGCGGAGGTAACCCAAAGCAATCTAGAGTTGGATCAAAATACCTCATGGGTGAAGTGGCGGCAGTTGTCGAGTCTCTGGCAGCGGCACTGTGGCGATCGCCCCGTATGGCAAGACTTCACCAGCTTCGCCGAAACCGCTTTCGACTTTACGGAACTCCTGAGCAAAATCCCTCCCCACATCAACCTTTTTCGCCGCGAAGACAGTCCTTGGGATGCCGCCTTCATGCTTTACAGCAGTTTAGCCTTTCATCGTGCCCGCAGTGGCAGCAACCGCTAAGCTAGAAACAGAAGTCTGCTCGTGCGAGTATCTGTGCTGCACCGCCTCCAACAAGCCATTAAGAATGATCTCATTGCCGGTCTGCTGGTGGTGATTCCCCTGGCAACGACGATTTGGCTATCGATTTCCGTCTCCAGTTGGGTGTTGGATCTCCTCACCCGTATTCCTAAGCAAGTAAACCCTTTCAAAACATGGCACCCGCTGTTGGTGGATCTCCTCAATGTGGCCGTGGGGATTATTGTGCCCCTAACGGGCATCTTGCTGATTGGCTTGATGGCGCGCAATATCTTTGGGCAATGGCTGTTGAACACAGGTGAGAGCCTTCTCAAGCGCATTCCCTTGGCAGGGAGTGTCTATAAAGTGCTGCAACAACTCCTAGAGACCATTCTGCGGGACTCGCGCGATCGCTTTCGCCGTGTGGTGTTGGTGGAGTACCCGCGGCCGGGGCTATGGGCTGTGGCTTTTGTCACTGGGACAATTAACGGTTCATTGCAGACGGTGTTCTCGGAACCGATGCTGAGTCTATTTATCCCCTCCTCCCCTAACCCGACGACGGGTTGGTATGTGATTGCCAGTGAGCGGGATGTGCGAGACTTGGATATTTCGATCGAGGATGCCTTTAAGCTGATTATTTCCGGGGGAATTGTAACACCGGGATCGGTTCCCACCTCAGCCCTGCCCCCGGCTACTGCTTCGGTGCCCTAAGAACTCTTTTTTGAGGATTGACCCATGATTACTGCGCGTCGTGTTGCCCGTGAATTAGCTTTGCTCAGTGCGGCTCAGGTGTTACGCCAACCGAAACTGCTCGATGAAAGTGACTGCCGCAGCTTAATTCTGATGGCAGTACGGACACTGGCAAGTGATGTGCGCGATACCCTCGAACAGGCCGCCACCGAACTGAGTGACAGTCAGCGCCTACTTCGCCACAGTGAGTTGCAGTTGCCCCACCTTGAAAAGGCTCAAGTGGTGCTCCAAGAGGCTCTCCGGCGGGCGGAAAAGGGTTTGAATAAAATAGGCACTGCCCTTGATCTGCCGGAGATTCTGTACTTTGCTCACCAAGACGAAGTCCAAGCCTACGCGATCGCCCTCCTGCGCTGTTTGCAGCGGTATCGAGCCGAGATTGAGGATTTGGTGAACCGCTCAATGGTAGATTGGCAATTGGAGCGACTCACGCAGTTGGATCGCACGATTATTGAAATTGCCGTAGCGGAAATGCGCTATCTTGACGTAGCGAAGCAAGTGGCGATTAACGAGGCCATTGAACTGACTAAACGCTACAGCGATGAAGGCAGCCACCGCTTTGTCAATGGTGTGCTGCGGCGAGTCAGTGAAGCCCTCGACACGGCTCAGGCGGCCACGGGTAACTGAAACGACTGCCATAGCTGCTGCCGCCCCAGCTCCACATCCTCAGACCGACATTGCCAGTGAGGATGGGCACTCATCACTAAACTTTCGAGAGTTTCCCGATCAAAGAGATGCCAAACCGGGGCACCCTCAACGGGGTAGGCGATCGCCAGCAAATTTTCAGCCACACAGTGAATTTCTAAACAGGTGGCCGCCCGCTGAATTTGCAACTGCTGCCCCGGTAGGAGCGATCGCACCGCCTCCATGATCTCCCGCAGTTCGGAGATACTCTGAACACAGACTCCCGGAATAGCTACCCGCTGCCGGGGATTCCCATTAACTTGCAGCCAGTAATGACGGCTGGGATCAATCCCCAAAAGCCAAGGATCAACATCATCTAAGCGATAACGGGGAGCTAAGGACAGTCCGTGCATCATTTATCCACATTCCCAAATAACAGCATTTATATCCGGCGATCGCTAGGGATCACGCTTCCCTTATGTAGTGTGATAAGTCTCCTTTATTTGATCAATCAAACTTAATAATGCTTAATCTTTTGCTAATAGTTGTTAACAAACCCCCGTTTCCTAACCGGCAGGATCACGATTTTGTTACAGCAGCTCCAGAAACCCAGGGGAAATTAGTTAAAATGAAGTTAAGAATAGGTTAATTCCTGAGGAAAGAGGATAGGTAAGCAATGAATAAATACGAATTTTTACATCCCTACAGCCGTTACCACGGTGAGTTTACCCCCGAAAACTTTTTATTTGATGCCAACCTGCAGGAATTTGCCAGGCGGGTGAGCTACATTTCTAGCCTTGAAAACAGTGGTAAGCTCTCCCCAGAGGAAGCCTACAAGCAAATCAAAAATCTTTGGAAAGAATTAAAAGCCAGCAAAAAAAGCCTCCTAGACAGCACCTCCCCTAGCTAAGCTTGCAGGCGCTGGAGTGTCTCGCGAATCAATTCTGGCGGGACGTGATCTGCGATTTCCCCCTGGCCGATAGCGGTGGGGAGAATAAAGCGTACCTTCTGGGCCTGTACCTTCTTGTCATGCTTTAGGAGTGCTAAGAGTCCCTCTATGTCAAAGTGAGGGGGGATCGTTGTTGGCAGTTTTGCTTTGAGAATCAATGCCCGTTGGGCAGCGGCCTCTTCAACTGACCAATACCCCAAGGCCACCGCCAGTTCCCCGGCAGCAATCATGCCAATAGCAACTGCCTCGCCGTGATTCAAAAGACGATAGTTACCCATCCTCTCAAGGGCATGGCCGATCGTATGCCCGTAATTCAAAATGGCACGCAGGCCAGCTTCGCGCTCATCTTTAGTCACCACATCCACCTTGGCTTGGCAAGAACGTTGCAGGATTTGGATCAACGACTCAGAAGGTAGGGCACTCATGCGATCTAGACGCGGCAATTGACCTAACAAATTAAAAAGCACTGCATCCCAAATCACACCGTACTTAATCACCTCGGCCATGCCGGCACGGAATTCCCTAGGGGGGAGCGTAGCTAAGACCTCGGGATCAATGACCACAAGACGGGGTTGATGAAAAGCCCCAATGAGATTTTTGCCTTGGGGATGGTTCACCCCTGTTTTCCCGCCAATGGCGGCATCCACCATCGCCAAGAGACTGGTGGGAATCTGCACTACAGCAATACCGCGTAGCCACGTTGCTGCTGCAAAGCCGGTCATATCCCCAATGACGCCGCCGCCAAGGGCAAAGAGGGTGGAACCCCGCTCTAACCGCTGACTCAGAGCAGCATCGTAAATCTTTTCAACACTTCTTAGGGTTTTGTAGCGTTCTCCCGCCGGTAGGATACAGGGGGTAACCTGCCAGCCGCTTTCGACAAGGGCATTCTGGACATCCGCGCCGTAGTGCCGCCAAATTTGCGGATTGGAAACGATAAGGGCGGGAGCTTTGGGGGTCAAGAGGGTATATTCGGACAACAGGGTAGGTAACTGCTGCCGTGTATTCGCGCCAATGGCAATGTTATAGGAGTGCTCACCCAGGGGAACAGGAATTAGGGTCGTCATAGTTGAGGTTTCTGAAAGTATTTTCTCTAGGTCTTCTTAAGTATCACTACCGGGACGAGGAAACGCTGGCTTTGCTCGCCAAGGGGCAAAAAAGGGCAGCAGGAGCAGTGCAGGTAAGGCAGCCGCGATCGTAAAGAGAAAAAAGAGCGGCCACCCCATAATCTCTACGACTTTCCCCGCAGGGGCTGCTAAGACATCCCGACTAAAGGCAAACAGACTGGAGAGGAGGGCATACTGCGTGGCACTAAATTGCGGGTTGCAAAGGCTCATTAAAAGGGCGGTCAAAGCCGCGATCGCCAGCCCCGCACAGAAATTATCAATACTAATGGCCGCCACCATCACCGTGGGATTGGCACCGGCATTGGCCAAGACAAAATAGGAGACATTGCTGGAGGCTTGTAGCCCCCCCATGATCCAGAGGGCACGGTGAATCCCGATTTGACTGATGGCCGCCCCCCCGGCAAGAGCACCAAAAATCGTGGCCATCAGCCCCACCCCCCCCTGTACTGCTCCAATTTGGGTTTGGCTAAAGCCCTGCTGCAATAGGAAGGGGGTCATCATATTACCTGTGAGGGCATCTCCTAAGCGGTAAAGACAGATAAAGAGTAAAATCACCAGTCCAGTTCCCCAACCGTAACGCCGGAAAAAATCAAGGAAGGGTTGAATGACCGCTTCAGCCAAAGAGTGGGGGACAGGGAGATGCAGGGCCGGTTCCGGCGCCCACAGCGTGGTGATAATGCCCACCAACATCAGCAATGCCATGAGGACGTAAACCACCGGCCAGGGCAGTTGATCGGCTAGGATTAGGGCTAGGGAACCCGTAACCAAGAGCGCAATGCGATAGCCAAGGACGTAAACCCCTGCACCCGCCCCCATTTCCAGGGGGTCTAGAACATCGGCACGATAGGCATCCACGGCAATATCTTGACTAGCACTCAAGAAGGCAATGGCCAAGGCATTGACCGCCAGCAGCCGCAGGCTTCTACTCGGATCCTGTACCGCCATGAGGGCGATCGCTCCCAAGAGGAGCACTTGAATCAGCAGTAACCAGCCCCGCCGCCGTCCTAAAAAGGGGATCGCATAGCGATCCAGCAACGGTGACCAGAGAAACTTCAGCGAGTAGGGCAACCCCACGAGGCTAAACAGGCCAATGGCAGTTAAGTCAATGCCCTCAACGGTCATCCAAGCCTGCAGTGTTCGACCGGTGAGAAACAGCGGCAATCCCGACGAAAAGCCCAACAAAAGCAGTGCCGCCATTTTGCGACTTTGAAAAACCCGTAGGGCTGTGCCGATTCTCGCCATTCATTCTGTTCCCCTGCTTAAGACTTGCCCTAGTGTAGAGCAAAAGGGGCAGCAACCTAAAGACTACTGGCTTGACTAATGCGACTGGGGCGAAAAGCAGGCCGACAGGCATCCAAGGAAACGGGAACGGGTTTGACGTGCCAGATGTCTTTGCAGTACTCGGCAATCGTGCGATCGCTAGAGAACTTGCCCATGCGCGCCACATTGAGGATGGACATCTGGGTCCAGCGGGTCTTGTCGCGGAAGGCTTGAGCAGCCCGCTGTTGGCACTCCACATAGGACTGATAGTCCGCCAGAAGCATGTACTGATCCTCATTGAGAAGGGAATTGACAATCGGTCCAAACAAGCCCGGCTCCCGTGGATTGAAGTAATCAGAAATGAGCGTATCAATCACTTTTTTCAGCATTGGGTTGCTGTTGTAGTACTCACGGGGATTGTAGCCCTCAGCTTTTAGGCTCATCACCTCTTGAGCTGTCAGACCAAAGAGGAAGAAGTTCTCTGCCCCCACCTCTTGGCGAATTTCCACATTCGCGCCGTCCAGTGTCCCAATGGTCAGTGCCCCGTTGAGGGCAAACTTCATATTTCCGGTGCCGGAGGCCTCTTTCCCAGCGGTGGAGATTTGCTCCGAAAGATCGGCAGCGGGATAGACCATCTCTCCAAGGGAAACAGAGTAGTTGCTCAGGAATACCACTTTGAGGCGGCCATTCACATCACTGTCGTGGTTGACCATATCGCCCACAGAATTGATCAGCTTGATGATCATCTTGGCCATGAAATAACCGGGGGCTGCCTTGCCGCCAAAAATAAACGTGCGCGGCTGAATGTCCATGCGGGGATTGGCTTTGAGTTGCTCGTAGAGCGTAATGATGTGGAGCACCGCTAAATGCTGCCGCTTATACTCGTGGATGCGCTTAATTTGAATGTCAAAGAGGGAATAGGGATCGACTTCGATTTGATTTTTGCGCCAGATATACTCCGCCAAGCGCTCTTTATTGGCTTGTTTAATTTGCTGCCACTTGGCTTGAAAGGCGGGATCGGTAGCGTAGGGTTCTAGGCCTCGTAGATCTTCTAAGTGGGTAATCCAGCGATCGCTCTTCAGCGTTTCGGTAATCAAACTGGCCAAGCGCGGATTGCTCATCAACAGCCAACGGCGGGGAGTAATGCCATTGGTCTTGTTTTGGAACTTGTTGGGGTACATCTCATAGAAGTCCCGCATCAGCTCCTGCTTGATTAGCTCCGTGTGCAGTTCTGCCACGCCATTCACCGTATGGCTGCCGACACAGGCCAAGTGCGCCATGCGCACCTGCTTGGGATGCCCTTCCTCAATCAAAGACATGCGTGCCAAGCGTGCGGTGTTACCGGGGTAGCGCAGGCGAATCTCGTTCAGGAAGCGGTAGTTAATCTCGTAAATGATTTCTAGGTGGCGCGGCAGCAGTTGAGCAAAGAGTTCCACAGACCAGCGTTCGAGGGCTTCTGGTAGGAGGGTGTGGTTGGTATAGGCAAAGGTGCGTTGAGTAATGTCCCAGGCCTTTTCCCAACCCAGTTGGTACTCATCCACCAACAGCCGCATTAGCTCAGCTACGCCAATGGCCGGATGCGTATCGTTGAGCTGAATGGCCACCTTGTCGGGGAACGCATCAAAATGGGTGTGACGGCGCAGGTAGAGACGGATAATGTCCTGCAAGGAGCAAGAGACAAAGAAATACTGTTGTCGCAGGCGCAGCTCTTTGCCTTGGGGGGTATTGTCATTGGGGTAAAGTACCTTAGAAATATTCTCGCTAAAGGTTTTTTCAGCAACGGCTTGGGTATAGTCGCCGGCGTTAAAGACCTGAAGGTTAAAGTCTTGGGCGGCGCGGGCGCTCCAGAGGCGAAGCGTGTTGACGGTGTTTTTGCCATAGCCGGGAATCGGCGTGTCGTAGGGGGTACCAAACACTGTGGTGCTAGGAACCCAGCGCACGCGGTAGTGCCCTTGGGCATCGGTGTAGGCTTCGGTGTGGCCGCCAAACTTCACCTCGACGTTGTAATCAGGGCGGGCAATCTCCCAGGGGTTACCAAAGCGCAGCCAGTTGTCGGGCACTTCGTGCTGCCAGCCATTGGTGATAATTTGCTCAAAAATCCCAAACTCGTAGCGAATGCCGTAGCCGACAGCGGGAATTTCCAGAGTTGCTAAAGAGTCGAGGAAACAGGCGGCCAAGCGCCCTAAACCACCATTGCCCAACCCCGGCTCCGGTTCGCGCTCCATCAGTTCGTTAAGGTCAAGGCCAAAGTCGGCCATCGCCTGTTTGGCTTGTTCGTAGAGGCCGACGTTAATCAGGTTATTTAAGAGCAAGCGACCAATGAGAAACTCCGCCGATAGGTAATAGACCACCTTGGCATCCTGCTCAAAATAGGTTTGGGCGGTTTTAATCCGCCGATGTAGCAGGCGATCGCGCACGGTGTAGGCAAGGGCCATGAAGTAATCGTAGGGCGTAGCAAACATGGCATCCTTGCCCTGGATGTAGTGGAGATTATCAACAAAAGCGCGCTTCAGGGTTTGGACGGTCATCCCTGTGCGATCGCTCTCGATATACAGATCGCAGTGGTCGTCGTTGGCAGCAGGGTTAGGGTGGGAAACTGAATTAACAGGATGACTGTTCGGAGGGGCGGAATTATTCATGCAACCTGTGACTCTGAAGGAATCGGAAATAATTTAACTTAAGGCTAATACAGATTTGTGAAATGTACATTAGACTACTGCTGCGGGAATTTTAATAATTGATTTATCTTCCTTTACATTTTTTTAATCTTCTCAAAGTATGCCCTTAGCTTTTGGACAATCCCTAATCAAACCAACCAATTTCCGCATCCCCAAGGTGAGAAGCGTTGGGATTGGGGGTAGGAATTTCATTGACAAGGGGCTTAAATCCCACATCCTCAAAACGGTAGGGCTGAGGTGCACTCAGTTGACGAATGACTTGTTTGGCCTCTTCAAATTCGGCTTCTAGCGCCCGATGGCGAGCGCGGAGTTCCTGAAGCGCTGTGTCGAGAGCTTGGGCGCGATCGCGCCACGTTTGCACTTCCTGTTGCAATTGCTCTATCTGGATGTTCTGAGCAGTTTTCTCAGCTTCTGCGGCTGCCAACGCTGCCTTGAGGGTCGCCACTTCTTGCGCAAGTTCCGCTTTAGTGGGCTGCTGACGACTCCGCTTGCCAGCGGTTTGACTCTGCTTGGCAACCTCTTGCCGCAGTAAGTCGCTGAGATTTTGGTGTTCCATCAAATAACTAAGTCATTCACAGGATTCATCTTTGCATAAAATTCGCACTGATCGGCTATAATCGCTTGGAATTCTTTTGGCTGTGAGAGTGAAAAATGCTAACCTCGACCGCAATACCGCTGACCACAGAACAGGCACACCTCAAGATTCAGGGGGGCTATCGGTTATCGGGCGAGGTGAGGATTAGTGGAGCCAAGAATTCAGCCCTGGTGTTAATGGCAGGGGCACTCTTAGCGGCCGACACAACTATTCTTCGAGCAGTACCTGACTTAGCTGATATTCGCCGCCTAGCGGAAATTTTACAAGCACTGGGGGTGAAGGTACAACGCCTCGGTAGTGAAGCGATCGCCATAGATGCCACGGACTTAAATGCCAATGATCCCCCCTACAGCTTGGTCAGCCAATTGCGGGCGAGTTTCTTTACCATCGGCCCTCTGGTGGCACGGTTGGGTGTTGCCCGCGTCCCCTTGCCGGGAGGGTGCGCCATTGGTGCCCGTCCGGTGGAACTGCATGTGCGTGGTCTGCAGGCAATGGGTGCCGAAGTGACGATCGATCACGGTGTTGTCACCGCCAGTGCCGCCAAACTCAAGGGAACGCGAATTTATTTGGACTATCCGAGTGTCGGCGCAACGGAAACCCTGATGATGGCCGCCACCCTTGCCGAGGGGGAAACCACGATTGAAAATGCCGCCCAAGAACCGGAAGTGGTGGATTTGGCGAACTTTTGTATCGCCATGGGGGCAAAAATCTACGGCGCAGGCACCAATTCAATCACGATTGTGGGGGTTGATCGCCTCCACGGCACCGAATATGAAATTATTCCCGATCGCATCGAGGCCGGTACCTTTCTTCTGGCGGCTGCGGTGACTCGCTCGGCCATTACCCTTGCACCCGTGATTCCCGGTCACCTAACTCCCGTCATTGCCAAACTCGCAGAAATAGGAGCGACGGTTGAATTTCCCGATCCCACCCGTGTGCGCTTTACCCCTGCCCAGCGCTACCGTGCCACGGACATTGAAACGCTCCCCTACCCCGGCTTTCCCACGGATATGCAAGCTCTAATGATGACGTTGCTGGCCATCAGTGAAGGAAATAGTTTAGTCAGCGAAACGGTGTTTGAAAATCGCTTTGGCCATGTGGCTGAGCTGAATCGCATGGGTGCTGATATCCGCGTCAAGGGCAATCACGCCGTGATTCGGGGAGTCCCCCATCTTTCCGGTGCACCCGTGACGGGTACCGATTTACGCGCCACAGCGGCTTTGGTGGTTGCCGGACTGGCGGCTCACGGAGAAACCCATGTCTATGGCTTACAGCATTTGGATCGCGGCTACTGGCAAATCGAAGCCAAGTTGCGGGGGTTGGGCGCACGGTTAGAACGCTGTGTACCAAGTGCAGCCACTTCTCTGGTTTTTTAGTCTTTTTTTTAGCCCAGCCTTGGGAGCAAGCGGGAGTTCGTTGCCGATGCCCCCTGTCCATTGAGCCATCACATTTCCCAGAACTTCGGCCACGGTGGGGGTCCAATGCTGCCAAGCGCTAAGGGGTAAGGCCAATGCCCCCCAATAGGCCCCAAAAAGACAGCTTAAAAGAAGACCGGCGCTCGGTTGCTGTCGGCTGACAATTTGATGAGCTAATTCTAAATCCCAAGGGGCGATCGCCAAGGCGTAGCGGAGAATCTCCCCTCTTTCGGCGGGAACAGATAAAGGTTCAGCTGCCCAGGCGGCGTCTAGGTATTCATGGAGCAGGGTTTGGATGTCCTGCAACTCCTTTGCCACCGACACCAGGGGTTGATCCCAGGAGGCTAGCAGTTGGGGAAGCTGTAGGCACCAATTCCCTTGGTTGCGGAGCAGCCATTGCTGCGGCAGGGTTTGTGCTAGATTAGCCTCCTCCTGAGCCACGCCCCATAGGAGTCCTAGCAGAGCACCGCGAAACTGCTCATAGACTCCACCTCTGACCATCAGACTGATTGCTTTTGACCAACGACGGCGTAAAAGGGATCGCCGAAGCCCAACCAAGACCAAGGGGAGGGTAGATGGGTGTCAATCACCTTCAGGGCGGGAATGCTGTTAATGTAGGCTTGCACTAGCTGTACGCGATCGCCCTCGGTTGCGTCTCGCCAAGCCTGAATTGCCTTTTCAAAAAACATCCGATTCGAGAAGCTGACAATAACGATGCCTTGGGGCTGAAGGATACGGGCAATTTCTGTGAAGATGGCCTCTGGGTATTGCAGATACTGTACAGACACTGCGATTAGTACGGCATCAAAGCTGGCATCCTCTAGGGGCAAAGCCAGTTCTTTATTTAAGTCTTGCACAAAGTAACGATCCAGTCGCGGGTTACGGGCTAACTCCGCTGCATTCATCCCATGACCCACCACTTCCTTAAAAGAAACCTCTGGCGGCAGATGGGAGACCCAGCTACTCATGAGATCCAAGACCCGCATCTGCGGCTGCAGGTACTGGCGGTAGAGATCCGTCAGACGCGCCAGAAAGAAATCATCCACGTGGGTCACAAAGCGGGGCAGCGCATAGAAGAGATCATCGCTACGACTATCTAATTTTGTGCGCTGTTGGGGATTGAGAATCATTGGGCCAACTGCTGAGTGATCTCCTTCTTAAGATAACGAACCACCTCGGTTAAGGGGAGGTTGATTTTCTCCCCTGTTGCGCGAATCACCAGTTCCACTTCCCCATTGGCGATCGCCCGCCCCGTTACCAGTCGGTAGGGAATGCCAATCAAATCCGCATCTTTGAATTTCACCCCTGCCCGTTCATCGCGATCGTCGAGGAGCACCTCAATGCCTGCTGCTTGAAGCCGTTCGTAGAGGTCAGTGGCCACCTGCAGTTGCTGGCTGTCCTCAATGTTGGGCACGACAATGATCACTTGATAGGGGGCGATCGCCAACGGCCAAATAATCCCTTGGGCGTCGTGGTGCTGCTCCACCGCCGCCTGTGCCAAGCGGGAAACCCCAATACCATAGCAACCCATGACCAGCGGCACATTTTCCCCCTGTTCATTGGTGTAGGTGGCCTGCATTGCCTGAGAATACTTGGTGCCCAATTGAAAAATATGACCAATTTCAATCCCCCGCGCACTTTCTAGGTACTGGTTGGGATCGTGACAGGCGCGATCGCCCGCTTGGGCTTTGCGCACATCCGCCACAATTGCCGGCAGGGGACAGGCTTTGCCCCAGTTCACCCCCACCCGATGCTGCTGATCGCGATTGGCTCCCGTAATAAATCGCTGCAACTCCGTTACACTGTGATCGGCAATGCGAATCCACCGCGGAATAATTTGGGGATCGGCTTTAATAACGGCATCCTCTAGATCGGGGCCAATGTAACCAAAGGGAATGGGAGTTGCTGCCCACTCTTGGGCCGTATCGGCCTCCGCCAGCCGCAGATCCAGCAATTTTGTTGCGCCGTAATTGGGGGCAAGGGAAGTGAGAGTGTTGTGCAACTTGACGCTGTTCACCTCTTGATCGCCGCGAATACTCACCAACACCAGACCAACCCGGCCGTTATCAAAAACCGCTCGATAGAGGACATTTTTCACAATTTGGCTGGGATGGCACTGCAACTGTTCAACGAGGGCATCAATGGTTGCCGCATTGGGAGTCTCCAGCGTTGTCACCTTTTTGTAAGTTGTAGGCAGCGGATCTGGAGGCAGGGACACCGCCTTTTCCACATTGGCAGCGTATTGACCGTCAGCTGTATAGAGCACCTCATCCTCGCCGCTAGCGGCCAGTACCATAAACTCATGGGAGGCTGAACCGCCAATCGCACCCGAATCTGCCTCTACGACGCGAAAGGTCAGGCCACAGCGGTGGAGAATCCGGCTGTAGGTGTCGTACATTACCTGATAGGTCTCCTTGAGGCTGGCCACATCAGCATGGAAGGAGTAGCCATCCTTCATAATGAATTCGCGTCCCCGCATTAGCCCAAATCGCGGTCGAATCTCATCGCGGAATTTTGTTTGGATCTGGTATAGGTGAACGGGCAACTGCCGATAGGAGCGGATTAAGTCCTTGGCAAGGGTGGTGATGACCTCTTCATGGGTAGGGCCCAGTCCTAGCTGTCGCTGGCTACGATCCGTCAAGGAAAACATAATCCCCTCAGCCTTGGTATAGGTATCCCAGCGCCCAGACTCTTGCCACAGCTCAGCGGGTTGCAACTGCGGCAGCAAACATTCCAAGGCACCCGTGCGGTTCATTTCCTCACGGACAATGGCGCTGACTTTTTGCAGCACTCGCCACATCAAGGGCAGGTAGCTATAGATGCCACTGGCAATCCGTCGAATGTATCCTGCCCGCAGCAATAGTTTGTGGCTGGGAATTTCTGCTTCCGCCGGATCATCGCGGAGCGTAACAAAAAGCATTTGCGAGAGGCGCATAGCTGGGCTACCGATACTGCACAGAGCCTCTATTTTACGATTTACGATGACCAGCGATCGCTAAGGGGTAGCCGTTGGTGCAGGTTCCGCTAGAGGGGGTTGAACAGGTATCGGCATAGGGACAGCAGTGGCTTCGGGGGTTGGTGAAGGACTGGCGGGAGCAATCGTGGTCTCAGGGGTTGGCGTAGATGTGGAAGAGGCTGCCGGTGTGGGTGCAGGGGTGGTGACCTCTGGCGTCGGTGTTGCTGGGGAAATTGATTCTGGCTCGGCGGCGCGTTCAAAGGGACGTTTGGGGGCAGGGGGGGCGCTTTCCCACCAGGGGGTTGGGGGGGGCACTTGCTGCCGTTGACGCAGGCTCAGTTCGTAATCCCATTGCCAAATTTTATTCAAGGCTTCACGGTAGAGGGCGCGATCGCGACCAATTTGCTCAGCGGTTTGGATGGCTTCCTCAAGTTTGCCTTGCTGTGCCAAACGAATGGCTCGATCCAAAATGGGACGATCCTCGATTTCTTCTAGTTTGGCTTGCCAATCGTCACGGTAGTTAGCAACAACTCTGGCTAACACGGCATTAGGCGGGAAGTGGTTCAAAACTGTCAAGGCGGCTCGATACTCCTTCTGCTGGGCAAGGGCAATGGCTCCATGGAGCAGGGGTTGTTCATCAATTGTGCGCAGATCCCGCTGCCAAAGAGCAATTAAACCCTGGGCTTGACCCCGTTCTGGCTGACCAAGGGGCACCTGTCGAGCTTGAGCAATAGCCAATGCATACCCCCAGCGTAGGCGGGAACTAGCAAGCCACGACGCCCACTGAAGATGCTGCTGGTTACGTAACTGTTGCTGCCATGTCTTGAGGTAAGTTTGAGCTGCTCCATAGAATGGATCGGTGCTGGGAATTTGCTGCCCACGGGCGATCGCCTCCCAGTAGCCCAAAACTGTGCCCTTGGCTGCAAGCGCTTTGGCCTGACCCAAGATCACAATCGGGCGATTGTGGTAGGAAACATCGAGAGCTGGGGCAATTTTCTCGATAAGGGCTAAGGCGCCCTCGCGATCGCCTGCCGCCAAGCGTTCCTCTGCATAGGTAAACACTTCGGGAATCCAACGGCGAATATCCGCCTGGGCTTGGGAATAGACAACCGCCTGGGGGGGAATTTTTAGGGCCAGCATCACCGCCTCTGCTAGTTCATTGGCCGTTAACCAAGCCGCCAAATCCCGTGCCTGCACCAGTTGTACCCACGCATCCTGTTCTTGGGAGATGCGCACTAAGAGCTTTTGTGCCTGTTCGCGCCAATAATCGGTGCCCAGTTGGTTCATCAACTTCACCTGCAGTAATGCCAATCCCCAATCCTGCTGGCGCAGCGCCGCCTCGGCCGTGGCCAATAAGTTCCCCCCTTCTCCCGCGTTGGTTGCGGTCAGTAGCTCTTGGGCTTGGGAGTAGCCCGCTGCCATGGTGGGGATCTTTTTCAAAAGCAGGGTGGCTAGGTCAATATTGCCTTGGCTCAACTGTTGACGGGCAATCACCAATAGGGCAGCTGACCACTCGTCCACACGCCGCTTAGCTTGGGGAAAGAGGGGGTGATCTTCCGGCCATTGACTGACGGTTTCAATTGCGTGAGCAAGAGAGGGTAAGTTGCCGTGGAGGGCGGCTTGATCGGCACAGTAGAGGCGATCGCCATCGCTCATGATCAGGCCGGGGTGACGACAATCGGGCAAGGGGGGTAAAACCAATAGCCAAACAGTGGCAGTCATCAGGGTTGCCCCGGAGATTAAAAAGGGGATGAGCCAAGGCCACCCCTCATATGCCATAAGTCGTTGGCAGTAAGTTTGCCAACGGGCGGGCAGGGATTCAGGGGCCGTTGTCCCCCTAGGGGCGATCGCCAGCTCCCCTGACTTAGGAAACCGCCGGCACCACCGTTGCCAAACCTCTAGTACTTTCATTTCCTGCTGCGGCTCCTCACCCACTGCCTGGAGTTCCCTTAGGAGGCTAGGGAAGTCGTTAGAACTTGTTATAGCAAATCAACTTGGCAATTCCCTCCTCAAGTTGCCGTTTTCCACGGCAGGATTATAATTTAAGGATACGAATCGCAATAATCCTTAACATTTCTCCTGATTTTGCAGCGCCTGTGACCGCACTCTGGCAACGTTTGATTTTAATCTCTCCCTTTTTCTTTTGGGGCACTGCCATGGTGGCGATGAAAGAGGTGATGCCCCACACCTCGCCGCTGTGGGTTGCCGGTGTGCGCCTTGTGCCCGCAGGTCTTCTGGTTTTAGCAGTGGCGATCGCCCTTGGTAAACCCCAACCCAATCGTTTGCGGGCCTGGGGATGGATTAGTCTATTTGCCCTTGTGGATGGTTTTTTATTTCAGGGGTTTCTGGCCACAGGCTTATCCAAAACGGGGGCAGGCTTGGGGTCTGTCATGATTGACTCCCAACCCTTGGCGGTGGCGTTGCTGTCTCGCTGGCTGTATCAAGAGCGAGTGGGTGGTTGGGGTTGGCTGGGGCTACTTCTTGGCTTACTGGGCATTAGTGGCATTGGTCTAGGCGATGATCTATTGACTTTGCTCCATGAACCGAGCGCATGGCAAGGGATTCCCTGGGGACAGTGGGGGCAGCGGGGTGAACTGTGGATGCTATTGGCTGCCCTCTCGATGGCGGTGGGGACAATTCTCATGCGTCCCTTGGCACGCTATGCGGATCCCGTGGTGGCTACAGGCTGGCACATGGTCTTGGGGGGGCTACCCCTATTGCTCTGGCCGAGTCTCAATACTCCCGCCCCTTGGACAACCCTACACTGGGTCGATGTACTCAATCTTGGCTATGCGACCCTCTTTGGCAGTGCGCTGTCCTACGGTGTCTTTTTCTATTTCGCTGCCAAGGGGAACCTCACCAGTCTCAGTGCCCTGACGTTTCTCACACCAGTCTTTGCCCTCACCTTTGGCCATTGGATTTTGGGCGAAACCCTGAGTCCAATTCAGTTGGTGGGAGTGGGGTTGACCCTCATGAGCATTTACATGATCAATCAGCGCCAAGCTCTTGGGCGGTGGTGGCAAAAACTCCCCTTACCCACTCGCTTGCGTGAATCGGCAACGGCTGTCAGCGTTAAGGTGGTTGATAAATGAAATAGCTTGAGTATCCGAGCCGCAGCGTTACCAGCCCCCAGCAAGTTTATGAATCAACCCATTCACCTGATCCAGCTATCAGATTTACATTTATTTGCCACAGAGGAAGGCAGACTCCTTGGTCTGCCCACAGCTCAGTCCCTAGCTGCTGTTTTAGACGCAATTCGCCCTCATTTTCCCAATGCCCTTCTGCTGACGGGAGACTTGGCCCAGGAACCCGTTGCCACCACCTACGGCCGTTTGGCCACTGCCTTTGGGGACTTCACCTGTCCTGTATATTGGATTCCCGGCAATCATGATGAACCAAGGGCAATGCTGCCAGCCCTTGAACGTCCGCCGCTGAGGGGCGATCGCCAGGTTACCCTTGGCACTTGGCAAGGCCTGCTCCTCAGCTCCCAAGCAGATGGTAAAGTTCATGGTGAATTGAGTCCTGAGATTCTAAATTGGCTAGAGGAGACCTTGAGTCGCACCGGCGATCGCCCCACATTCATTGCTCTGCACCATCCCCCCTTTAAGACCGGTGCCCCTTGGCTCGACAGTAGCCGCCTACAGAACCCTGAGCATCTGTTTGCCGTTCTCGATCGCCATCCGCAGGTAAAACTTGTTCTCTTTGGTCACATCCATCAGGAATTTGCCATAGAGCGGCAAGGGGTAACGTATCTGGGTTGTCCTTCCACCTGTATCCAGTTTTTGCCTCGCGCCCCTGAATTTTCCCTTGAACCCATTGGCCCGGGTTTTCGTCATCTGTGGTTATACGCCGATGGCACATTTCGCACCCACATTGAGCGGGTAGAGATTCCCCTCACATTGGACTTTAGCGCCAAAGGATATTAGTACCGATTCAATTTAAGTGGCGCTAATAAAGGCTGTGTCATGAACAACCAGCCCGCCAGAGAGCAAATCACCCCTGTTGTTATCTGGGATCATACAGCTTGCAGCTTTTGAGGGTGGACATTTCTCGGATGGGGTGGTAGCCTGATCTACTAGATTGAAGGGCAAAATGTTAAAATAGCCTCGTTCCATAGCACATGAGACACTCCCGTCCTGAGCTGCCAGGGCGGCTCCGGTGAAAGCGCTCGTGGTA
>NZ_CALJEM010000017.1 GCF_938074695.1 uncultured Thermosynechococcus sp. | reverse complement strand
GAAAGACTTTCAAAGTGCCTATCGCCAATCGCCCGACGATGAGTCTCTCCCTACTCGCCTCCATGAAAGCCTTGCCAACTGGCTTGTTAGCCATATTATGAAAATTGACAAAAAAATAGGTGAGTACCTCAAGGCTCAGTCGCCCGCAAGCTCTTAAGGGGCAGCGGAAGCCTGTTGTTTAGCGCCGGTCATGGCAAGGTGCAAAAGAGGGGGGTGCGCTGGCTACAATAGAGGAATAGGGAAAGAAAAAGCTGGGTCAAGCCTAAGGAGGGGGTATGGCGGTTACACGCCACTATTCACCAGAGTATATCAACCACCTCACGCCACAGGATGTGGCAGCCTTGGCACGGCGACTGGAGGAAGATGACTATGACACCCCCTTTGCCGCTTTGGAGGATTGGCACCTGCTGCGGGCGATCGCCTTCCAGCGGCCTGAACTGGCAGAACCTTACCTGTATCTATTGGATTTAGAGGCCTTTGACGAGTCCTAGTCCTACAGGTGTGCCCCGTCTCCTGGTGGGGGTGGGGGGTGGCATTGCCGCCTATAAAATCTGTGAGGTCATTTCCCACCAAGTGAAAGCGGGGTGGGAAGTTGCAGCAATTCTTTCCAAGACAGCAGCGCAGTTTATTACCCCTTTGACGATTTCTACCCTCTGCCGCCGTTCGGTCTATACCGATCAGGACTTTTGGCATTCCCAAGCCCCCCGTCCTCTCCATATTGACCTGGGGGAATGGGCAACCCTACTGCTGATTGCTCCGCTAACGGCAAACACGCTGGCAAAACTGGCCCTAGGACTGGCGGACACGCTTCTCACGAGTACGGTGTTGGCCTCAAGAATGCCGATTCTAGTTGCCCCGGCGATGAATACCACCATGTGGGAGCAACCGACGGTACAGGCCCATTGGCAGCAACTACAACAGCAGTCGCGCTACCACTGTCTGCCTCCCCTCTATGGCCGCTTGGCCTGTGATACCGTGGGGGTGGGGCGGATGGCCGAGCCGGCGGAGATCATTGCCTATCTGGACTCTTTGGCCTATACCCAGGGCAGGCGGGATCTAGCCGGGAAGCATCTGCTGATTACGGCCGGCGGCACCCGTGAGTATTGGGATGCGGTGCGCTTCATCGGCAATCCGGCAACGGGAAAAATGGGGATTGCGCTGGCAAGGGCAGCCCTTCATCGCGGCGCAAGGGTGACATTGATTCATGGGGCGATCGCCGATCCCATTCCTCCCCAGATCACAGCCATTGAGGCAATTGACAGTGAAAGTATGCTGCAGGCCGTCAAGAAAGCTTGGCCAGAGGCGGATTGGCTGGTCATGGCTGCCGCCGTTGGTGATGTCCGCCCGGCACAACAGTGGTCGGCAAAGCTCCCCAAATCTGAGCTGCCTACGGCCTTACCCCTATGCCCGGTGCCCGATATTTTGCAAATGGCGGCTCAAATGCGCCGGCCTCACCAACGTCTGATTGGTTTTGCCGCTCAAACCGGAGAGATTGTCACCCCTGCCCGCGAAAAGCTAGAACGTAAGGGCTTGGATTTGATCGTGGCGAATGCGGTGGATCAAGGGGATTGTGGCTTTGGTACTGTTGAGAATGCCGCTGTAGTGCTGGATCGTCGGGGGCGATCGCGCTCCTTGGCCAAGGTACCGAAGTTAATTCTGGCACACCAAATTTTTGACCTTGCCCAAGAATGGCTCTCATGAGCGATGGCTTGACGGTAGTCCCCTTGCCCATAGAAATGCAGCGGGCGATCGCTGCCGCTGAAACCCTTGACTCCTTAGCAACGATTGCCCAGGAATTGGTGGAAAATGCCCTCGATGCCGGAGCAAGTCGTATTCATGTTCATTGGAACACTGCGGCTTGGCGCTTGGAAGTTACTGACAATGGCGAAGGGATTCGCCCAGCCGATTTAAGCCAAGTGGCCCTCCCCTACACCAGCAGCAAGTTACCCGCCACGGGGGAATTAGCCGACATCACCACCCTCGGCTTTCGCGGTCAAGCCCTGCACAGTTTAGCCCAAATGGCGCAGCTGACCATTTGCAGTCGGCATCGCGAGGCAGAGACGGGCTGGCAGGTTAGGTATGATGCCCATGGTGAAGTGTCCAGCCAACGGCCTCTGGGCATGGCAGTGGGGACGCGCGTTATTGCTGAGCAAATTTTTCAGGACTGGCCGCAACGCCAGCAGGGGGTCAACCCAAAACAGCTCCAGCGACGCCTTCAGGAAATTGCCCTCTGTTTCCCGCAGGTGGCTTGGCATCTCCTCAAGGATGGCAAACTGTGGTGTCACTGGCCGAAGGTGGCATCTTTGGGCGATCGCCTCCTGCAGCTAGTCCCACAACTCTATCCCCAAGATTTACGCCAAATCAGCGATGCCCAGATCGAATTGGTCTTGGCACCGCCGGATCGTCACCATCGTCCCCGCCCCGATTGGTTAGGGGTAGCAGTCAATGGGCGGTGGGTAGAGCTGCACAGCGATCCCTCGTGGCAGGAGGTGATTCTGGAAGCCTTTGGGCGCGGGTTACCGCGGCAGCGCTTTCCCCTCTGCATTGCCCATCTGCGTTTGCCCCCAGCGGCAATTGACTGGTCAGCAGAACCGCAAAAGCGCAGGATCTATCTACGGGAACCAGAGCAATGGCAATCGCTGTTGGTGGAACGCATTGGCCAACTCCTGGCTCGTCCAGCAACCCCTCTGAGTTATGCCGGCAGCTATCAAGTGTTAAGGGCGGCTGAACCTGCCGCTCGCTATCGAACGCTGTTATCGCAGAAGCCAAACCTATCGCAACCCAGCTTACCTCCCCTTAAGGTGATTGGCCAGTTACACAATACTTACATCATTGTTGAGCAGCCTGAGGAGATTTGGTTAATCGAGCAGCACATTGCCCATGAGCGGGTGCTCTACGAACAAATTGAAGCCGACTGGCAGGTGGTGGAGCTGGACAAGCCGGTTCTGCTGGAGTCCCTGACCGACGCCCAAGGGCGACGCCTACAGGAGTGGGGACTGGCGATCGCCCCCTTTGGGATGCAGGTGTGGGCCGTGCGCAGTGTTCCTGCTCTGCTGCGCGATCGCCCCGATGTGGCAGCCGCTCTCATTGAACTCAGCCAAGTGACGGATTTAACCGCTGCCAAGGTGGCCGTTGCCTGTCGCAGTGCCATTCGTAACGGTACGCCCCTCACCCTTGCAGAAATGCAAACTCTGGTGGAGGAGTGGTATCGCTGCCGTCAACCCCACACTTGCCCCCACGGTCGCCCCATTTGTTTGCAACTGCGGGAATCCAGCCTTGCTCGGTTTTTCCGCCGCCACTGGGTGGTGGGCAAAAGTCATGGCATCTAGCCCAATGGGCAATCTTGCAGAGGGGTAAAGGCGTGGAGATCTGCCCCTTGGCGCAGACAGTGCCGCAGCTGCATCAGCAGTCGTCCTAGATAATTCGAGCCTTGGCGATCGCTTCCACAGCCCCAATAGCTATCTACAGGGGAATCCTCCACCAATTCTTCATCGCCTGTTGACAGGAGCAATTCTTGGAGATCGGGATGGGTGGTAAATTTGGCAACAAGGGCACGCCACATGACCCGCTGTTTCAGTTGCTCCCACTGGGGATGAACGGGGTAGCGACCACTGCGACCGAGTTGAGCAGCCGCTTCAGGGGTTGGCGCCATGCGAATGACATGACCAAAGGCCTCATGGGCGGTGCCAAAGAATTTGTGGGCTTGGTAGTAGTGCTCCGCTGTTGGCCAATAATAGCCCTCGAGGGTAAACCCGTGGGGAGAGAAATTGGAAAAACTGCCGTAGGCATCCTTGACGCGATAAAAGTAGATTGTCATTGCCAGCCGCGTTCCCGTACCCCTTGATCATCTGAGCATTGGTGATGACTGAGATCATCATGCCCCAAATACAGCCCTTTTCGCAGGGACAGAACTAGGTTACGATAGCCAATTCTTGCTAAGATCAGCCTCGTGGCTGTCTTAAAACCTAATTTTGTTTTGGGGTTTGATATGAAACGATTCTGGGCGATGGTTTGTGCACTTTTTCTGAGTGTGTCACTACTTCTGACGAGTTGTGCCAATGTGCCCACCGGGCTAACAGGAAATTTCCGTGAAGATACCCTTGCCCTGATTAGTAGCCTGCGGCAAGCGATCGCCCTACCCGATGACGACCCCAACAAAAAGGCGGCTCAAGCAGAGGCTCGCAAAAAGCTTAATGATTTCTTTGCTCTCTATCGTCGCGATGAGTCCCTGCGATCGCTCTCTTCTTTTATGACGATGCAAACTGCCCTCAATTCCCTTGCGGGGCACTACAGCTCCTACCCCAATCGTCCTCTGCCTGAGAAGCTCAAAGCTCGCCTCGAACAGGAATTTAAGCAAGTGGAACTTGCCCTTGATCGCGAAGCCAAGTCCTAGGGCCAATGGGGGATAAGCCCTATACAAGCATTCCCATTGAAGAGTGTGGAGAACCCCTAGCGCCTCTCCCTCCTACGTTTCTGCGGCTGGAACCCCATCCCTATCAAAGCCTGGGTGCCCCCTATGGCACCGCTTCACCTTTTTACTTGCGAGCAGGTGTGATTGCTGCCCTTGAACGTGCCCAAGCATTCCTAAAGCCTTACGGTTGGCAACTGGCAATTTTTGATGCCTACCGCCCCATTGCGGTGCAGCAGTTTATGGTAGCGCATACCTTTGCGACCCTCTGTCGGGAAGGGGGACACGATCCTCAACAACTGGAGCCGGCGATCGCCAATCAGATTTGGCAACAGGTTTATCAGTTTTGGGCTGTTCCCAGCTTAGATCCACAAAAACCACCCCCCCACAGCACAGGAGCTGCCGTTGATCTCACCCTTGCCGATGCAGAGGGTTGTCCCTTGGACATGGGAGGAGCCATTGATGAGATTTCTGAGCGCTCTTTTCCCGATTTTTACGATCGCCATCCTAAGCAGACCAACGCTGCCTGCTTTGCCCGGCGCCGCCAGATTCTCTATCAAGCAATGAGCAGTGCAGGATTTCAGCGCCATCCCAACGAGTGGTGGCACTTTTCCCTTGGAGATCAGTTGTGGGCTTGGCAAATTCGGCAACAAACCGGCCAGCAGAACATCAGTGCTCGCTATGGCCGAATTGCTCTTTGAGGCTATCTAATCCCCTAGAGCTTATTGAGATCCAGGCCGGCCTCTTTGGCAAATGCACTCAAGCCTTTGCGCTCAAGGGTTTTAATGGCTTTGGCAGAGAGGCGCAGTCGTACCCAACGTTTGCCCTCTGGCCACCACACCCGTTTCCATTGCAAATTGACTTCCTGCAGTCGTTTAGTGCGGCGGTGGGAGTGGGAAATCGCGTAGGCGTTATTGGCTTTTTTTCCGGTCAGTTGACAAACGCGGCTCATGGGTTTTCTCCCCTGCAAGGCAATGTGAGGCAAAGTAACCAAGATTTCTAGCGTATCATATTCTACCGCAGAGGACGCGGCTTATTTGAAGGTTTCCTTGAGGACGGTGCGGGCTGCCAAGTGATTGCGGGTAGTCGTTAAAATTTCTGCCTCCCGCAATAGGCGATCGTAGGTGGATTGTAGCTCTAAGAGGCGTTGCTGCTCCTGAGCGACACCGCGAAAATTACTGGCAATCCAGTAGGACAGTTCAAGGGCAGTTGTGGGCACATCCGGCGGGAGTTCCATGGGTTGCTCCGTCAGTTTTGCCGAGAGGCGCACCACATCCTCAAGAAGTTGTCGCACTTCCTCGGCTAAGGGGCGCAGATCAAGGCTCGTGGGTTCATCCTCAATCCACTCCACCAGTCCAACGCGGTAGGGTTTTTCGCGCACGTAGTCAAGGATGCGAAACCGCTGCTGACCGAGGGAATCAATGAGCATGCGGTCATCGGGAAGCCGTTCGTAGCGACGCACTTCCGCACAACAGCCGACTTTGGCCGGCCGCCCGGTTTGGGGATCCCACATCACGATGCCAAACCGGCGATCGCTCTCGAGAATCGTATTCATCATGATGCGGTAGCGAAATTCAAAAATATGGAGTGGCAGCGGTCGTCCCGGAAAGAGTACGACATCGGGTAGGGGAAAAATGGGGAGTTCGCGAACAGCAATGGACGAAAAAGCCATAATGACAGCGCATAGAAGCCAATGCTTCTATCGTAACGCACTTTGAAGACTGGCTAGGATGCGGAACCGGGGACTTGAACCCCGAAGTCCTTGCGGACACTAGAACCTGAATCTAGCGCGTCTACCAATTCCGCCAGTTCCGCTTTTAATCTGCTTTGTTCAGCGATCTTTTATTATCTTGGGCTTAACGGAGTTCTGTCAACATTTCATCTTGCCTCTGAACGTGAGCACAAAGGGCTGACCATCCAATTGATACCCCGAACGACCCCTAATGCAGAATAGCCCCTCGCCCCTGTCGGCGGAGAAGATACTTTCTGCGGGTCGTACTTGCTGAGCCACTCTTACAAGGACTTGAAGGGGAATCGTATCGGTGTTTGCTCTCAGTGCTGGAGCAAGTAGGGCTGCTGCAATAATGCTGCTCAGGGGAAATCCCTATCCGTTCGTGCTGATTATGATGCTTCAAAAGCGTGAATTGTGCCCAAATAGATGCATTCTATAATCAGCCCTGTCTCAATCCCCGCCGGACTGGCGCGATTTACAGCCGTTCAAGGGGGGTCATCTGAGGATCGACTACTTTTTGCCCGCGTCGCGGGAAACGAATGGCCAAGGAGAGCTTTGGACCAGTATCAAAAACATGGGTAATTTCCCCTTCGCCATAGGTAGGATGGAGAATGCGATCGCCCACCCGCCAAGGAGAGGCAGTGGACTGGTTCAAGCGCAAGGGGGATGTTTTCTTGAGGGAGGTTCTTTTGCGGTATTGCTGCCCATTGCCCGTCAGGAGTTCGGCGGGTAGCTCCGTTAAAAATTGCGAAGGAATCGTATCTTCACTTCTGCCGTAGAGGCGACGACTTTCGGCAAAGGTGAGAAACAGTTGTTCTTGGGCACGGGTAATACCGACGTAGCACAGGCGGCGTTCTTCTTCTAGCGCCATGGGGTCGTTAAGGCTGCGGAAGCTGGGAAAGAGTCCCTGCTCCATGCCGACTAAAAAGACAACGGGAAATTCTAGCCCCTTGGCGGCATGCAATGTCATCAGGGAAACGACGCCCTCTTCCCCTTGCAATGGCTCCAAATCCGAGGCAAGGGCAGAACTGTTGAGAAAATCACTGAGGCTTGCCCCCTCGTTTTCTTCACTAAATTGCTGGGCAGCATTGACCAATTCCATGAGGTTTTGCAGCCGCTCTAGGCTTTCAGCGGTACCCTCGTTTTCCAGTTCGCGGCGGTAGCCTGTCTCTTCAATCACGGTTTTCACCAATTCGGGCAGGCCAATATCGTCCACAAGCGATCGCAGGTGGGTTATACAGGCAACAAACTGCTGCACGGCACGACTGGCTCGCCCGGCCAAGGGCGTCATGGACTCGGTATCGGCAATCAAGTCCCACAGGGAAATGCCGAGGGTTTGGGCAGCCTCACTGAGGCGCTCCAAGCTGGTTTTGCCAATGCCACGGCGGGGGACATTGATGATGCGCCGCAGACTCACGGTGTCGTAGGGATTTTGCAACAGCCGTAGATAGGCGAGAATATCCTTGACTTCCTTGCGCTCATAGAACTTGAGGCCGCCGACCACGGTGTAGGGAATATTGGCGCGAACTAAGGCCTCCTCAAAGGGGCGAGATTGGGCATTGGTGCGATAGAGAATTGCAAACCGTCCCCACTGGGGTTCAAGGGATTGGCTGCCCAAGGCTTTGATCTTTTGGGCAACGAAATAGGCTTCCTCGGTCTCAGTGGCGCAACGCTCACAGTGAATGGGAGCACCTTCCCCCTTGGTGGGACGCAGCACCTTGGGAATCCGTTCTGTGTTGTGCTCAATAAGATAGTTGGCGGCCTGCAAGATGTTGGCAGCGGAGCGATAGTTTTCCTCTAGCTTGATCAGGGTGCGATGATTGTTATCGGGTAGGCGATCGCCAAAATCTTTCTGGAAGTCCATCAAGATGGTGAAATCAGCACAGCGGAATGAATAAATGGACTGATCCACATCCCCCACCACAAAGATGGAGCGATCGCGCCAATCCTGAAATTGCTGGGGTGGCATGCCATTGGTTGCCAGCAACCGCAGGAGATCGTATTGGGTGCGGTTGGTATCTTGATATTCATCCACTAGAATGTGCTGGAACTGCCGATGCCAGTGTGCCAGGCGTTCGGGGTGCTGTCGAAATAGATGTACTGTTCGCAAAATCAAATCATCAAAGTCAAGGGCGTTATTCTTGGCAAGGGCCGCCTCGTAACGGCGATAAACCTCTGCGGCTATACGGTCAGTGGGCGATCGCTGTTCCTGCTCCAATTGATCGGGACTGAGTCCTCGGTTTTTGGCATGGCTAATTCTGTAGCGAAGACTGCGCGGATCATGCCTGCGTTCGTCGAGATTGAGTTCCCCTGTGGCAATCTCTTTAATGAGGCTTTGCACATCCGACTCATCAAAAATCGTAAAGTGCCGCGTCCAGCGATACCCTTGGGGATGTTCATAGGCCTCAATTTCTAAGCGCAGGAGCCGAGCGCATAGGCTGTGGAAGGTACCCATCCAAAGGGGTTTTGTGTACGTTTGATAAACCCGCGATCGCACCCGCTGTTGTTCGAGGGGAGAGAGATCCAGCCAGTCCCGTTGATAGAGCTGCTTTGCTATCTCTTGACCAAGAAGGACTGCAAGCCGCTCCTTCATTTCGCCGGCGGCCTTATTCGTAAACGTCACCGCCAAAATGTTTTCTGGTGCCACCTGATGATGGCGAATTAGGTGAGCAATTCGGTGGGTCAGTGTCCGTGTCTTGCCGGAACCGGCCCCTGCTACAACTAGCAGCGGGCCAGAATAGTGCTCCACCGCCTGCCGCTGCGCGGGATTGAGTCCTGCGAGAAAATCACTGCTCATTTACTACCATGCCCATGCGCCTAAAGTTTTATGATACCTGCGATAACCGGCTCACAGGTTGGCGCACCCCCCCGCCAGTACTGCGGCTCTTGTTGCATCGCTATCAAGAATCTACGAGGAAAGAAAATACAGCATTTCGCTGTGACTTGGGTCTGGTTTTTTTAGTGGAAGCTTTTGGCGATCGCGCCCCTGCTGTTCTAGGCAATTGATGAACATGGATTTACCTGCGCTAAGGGAACACAATCTCAAAGGTGGGGAAACGGCCTTGGGCAGTGAGGTTTGTACCGGCGCAGTATCAAAGGAGCGCAGCTTAGGTTCGACACTCCGCAGCTCAAGGGGCGATCGCCGTCTGCTTGCGGTGTAGGACAGGAACGCTCGCGATACAATAAAAAGCCATCTCATTCTCCACCCTCTATTGACTCTATGGACAGCGTCCAGTGGCACCAAGTTCACAACTTCAACGACATCCTCTATCACAAAACAACGGGCATTGCCAAAATTACCATCAATCGTCCCCACAAGCGCAATGCCTTCCGCCCCCAAACTATTGTGGAGATGAGTCAAGCCTTTGAGGACGCCCGCAACGATCCCACAATCGGCGTCGTTTTGCTCACCGGTGCCGGTCCCCACAGCGATGGCAAGTATGCCTTTTGTGCCGGCGGTGACCAGAGTGTGCGCGGTGAGGCGGGCTATTTAGATGATCAGGGGGTGGCACGGCTAAATGTGCTGGACTTACAGCGGCAAATTCGCTCCCTACCGAAGGTGGTGATTGCCCTGGTGGCCGGCTATGCCATCGGCGGGGGTCATGTGCTGCACTTGGTCTGTGACCTCACCATTGCGGCTGAGAATGCCGTTTTTGGGCAAACAGGGCCACGGGTGGGCAGTTTTGATGCGGGGTTTGGGGCTAGTTATCTTGCCCGCGTTGTGGGGCAGAAAAAAGCACGGGAAATTTGGTTTCTCTGTCGGCAATATAGCGCCCAAGAAGCCCTGGCGATGGGCTTGGTCAATACGGTGGTTCCCGTTGAGGAACTAGAAGCAGAGGGTATCCGCTGGGCGCGGGAAATCCTCAACCACAGTCCTTTGGCCATTCGCTGCTTGAAGGCAGCCTTTAACGCCGACTGTGACGGCCAAGCGGGTCTTCAGGAATTAGCGGGAAACGCCACCCTTCTCTACTACCTCACCCAAGAGAGTGCTGAGGGTAAGCAAGCCTTTTTAGAAAAACGCCCCCCCAACTTTCAGCAGTTTCCTTGGCGCCCCTAGGGGATGCGCTAGAGTAGGAGCATGTGGCATTGGGAGAGTCCGCCATGTGTATTTGCGTAAACTGTGCCCTTGTGGATCGCTGCACCACATACTATGCCGTTGAGGAACAGCACCAGCAGCCCCATCTGACCCCCACGCCAGACTTTGATCCCACTGAGCCTACAATCAACATCAACATCCGCACTCAAGGGGAAGAAATCCTAATGGAGTGGGATGTGGTTGGGTGTAAGAGCTTTGTGGAGGAGCAGGGACGGTGGGCAAAACTGCGGCCAGGAGAACTGATTCCCACCTAGGTTCTGTACTCGCTTCTCGGTAACCGGCGATCGCCCCCACTCCTTAGGCTTTATATTTTTTCTGTTCTCCGCCAAGAAGGGTTATGGGGCGTCGTCGGCTACAGCAGCAGCTTGATCTTTTTCTCCACTCGCCGGCTGTGGAGATGGGGTTAGTTGTCCTAATTTTGACTTGGACAATACTGGTGGTGGCTGATTTTTTGACGGGGCAGCCGTCTCATCCCCACCTCCGAGTAGTGCTGGCGGAAGTCCCCCTGCGCTTGTGCTTTGCGGCTGAGCTGCTGCTGCGGTTTGCGATCGCCCGCAAAAAGCAACGATTTTTCCGCCACTACTGGCTGGATTTAATCGCCATTTTACCGATGCCGCCCCGGTGGCCTTTGTTTCGTTTGCTGCCGTTGCTGCGTCTGCCCCGTGCCTCTGTTTTGATTAATCGCAACCTGCACTATGTTGCCCCCCGCATTGCTGTTCTTTATGGTGCCCAGATTTCAGCACTGTTAATCATTGTGTTGATCATGCTCTTTGGGGGGCTAGCTTTCTATATTATCGAAGGAACCTCCAACCCAGACATTCAGACCCTTGGGGATGCCCTGTGGTACAGCTTCTTTTCCTTAGTGTCTGCCGAACCCATTGGGGCTTATCCCCAAACCCATGGCGGGCGGATCATTACCCTTGTGGTCGTTTTGGCGGGTTTGACCTTGTTTGCGGTCTTTACAGGGGTAGTGTCTGCCTTCATGGTGCAGCGATTGCAGTCGGCCATGAGTGTTAAGAACTTTGACCTGGATGAGTTGCGCAACCACATTATTCTGTGCGGTTGGAACCGCAGTGCTCCTCTTGTACTCCAGGAGCTGCAAACAGATTCGCAAACCCGCTATGCACCGATTGTCATTGTTGCCGAACTCGAGCAGTTACCTGTGAATGAGTTACGGGCGGTGGATCAAAACCGCCTTTACTTTTATTCCGGAGACTACACCCGCATTGATGTTTTGGAGAAGGTGCAAATTTACCACGCTTCCCGCGCCATTCTCTTGGCGGATACTAGCCAGCCCCGCAGTGACCAAGACCGCGATGCCCGCACTGTCCTTGCCGCCTTGACCATCGAAAAACTCAATCCGACGATTTACACCTGTGCGCAGCTGTTGGATCGCAACAACAATGTCCAACTTCAGGCGGCAGGGGTGGAGGATGTAGTGGTGGCCGATGAAATGGCGGGTCACCTCATTAGCAATGCAGTACGCAATAAAGGGGCCATGGGTGTCTTCGCCGAACTCCTGACGGTACAGGTGGGGAACCAATTTTATCGGCTTCCTTTGTGCGCTGTGCTGGCCGGCAAAACCTTTTGGGATGCGCAAAGATACCTCAAGGAGCAGTACGATGCCCTTCTAGTTGCTGTGGAACGTCGCATTGAGGGGCGTCGCCAGACGTATGTTAATCCACCAATGGACTACAAGTTGCAAGTGGGGGATTACGTGGTAGTGATTGCACGGCAGTGTCCACGGTGGGAATAGGATAGTGGAAATTTTCTCCCAAGTACAGTTGCCTTTTCCCCGCGAGCACGTCTATCGCACCTATCGCGATCGCCTGCCAGAACTAGTGAACCGGATGCCCAATGGGCGCGCAATTGAAGTGCAAGCGCGCAAGGAGTCTCCCCAGGCTCTGGAGATGGTCTTGGTCTGGCATGGCGGAGGTGAAATTCCCGCAGCGGCACGGGCACTCCTGAGTGAAGCAATGCTTTCGTGGACAGACTACACCCATTGGAGCGATCGCCACTACCTCACCCGCTGGCGCATTGCCCCCCATGCCTTTACTGAAGCCATTGACTGTCAAGGGGAAAATCAATTCATTGCTGTGGGGGATTCAACGATTATCATTAGCCGAGGTCATCTGCGCATTGATCCAAAACGGATGTCGGGGGTACACTCATTCTTGGCCGGCAAGATTGCCCGCGCTGTGGAGGAGTATCTCGGTCAACGCATCGAACCTAATTTTCAGCAGTTAGCAGCCAGTGTGGCAGCGTTTTTGCGTACTGAGGGAGGGCAACAGGAGTGAAAGTACTGGAGCAAACATCGTATCGCTTGCGCGTGCGGGAATGCCCTTGGTTGACTTGGTTTGTGGGCGGATTTTTCTGTTCTATACCTATATTGATACTCGTCTTCTTGCCAGTTGGGGAGATTCACTGCCAACGCCAAACTGTCCCCTACGAGTGCATTATTACCAACACGTCCCTTGTGAGTCAAGAGCGGGTAAAAATTCCCCTCACTTTGCTGTACCAGGCGAAGTTGGAGAACTACATTAACAGTGATGGCGATCGCATGTATCGGGTCGTTCTTGAAGTGGCAGGTCAGTCAATTAGGTTGGGCGAGCCTTCCATAGATGCAGGCAGTCGCGCGGCAATCGTGGAGCAAATTAACCAGTTCCGCGCTAATCCCAACCAAACGCAACTCTCTGCCCGCTTGTACGATCTCTGGCTGATTGGGATATCTGCAGGAGCACACTTTTTGCCAGGGATGGCTGCCATTTCTCGTGCATCGGTCTTAAACTTGGATTTGGATAAACGGAGAGGCACCTTCACGATTCAGCATGCAAATTTTTTCCGCCGAACTCAGAAGGAATTGCTCTTGCGCGAGATTAGGGATATTGCGATTGAAAGTCATAAGGATTGCGATGGCAATACCCATCGCATTGTAGTTCACCTAACCTCTGGCGAGAAAGTTCCCCTGCGGAACTACTATAGCTGCGGCTATAACAACATGAAAAAATTAGCTAATCTTTTGCGTCAATTCCTGAATCTAGGGCCTCTGTGAATTATCCTGTGGGTGTGAAGGCTGGCTCTCTACTAAACTGAAAGTGGCATAATGCAGTCACAGTCAGTAAGCTACTGCCCGCAATTACCGCCATGCAACCAACGGATCCAACAAAGTTTACTGATAAGGCTTGGGAAGCGATTGTTAAGTCCCAAGATGTAGCACGGGAATATCGCAGCCAATATCTGGAAACAGAGCACGTGATGATTGCCCTCCTGCAAGAAGAGGGACTGGGGCAGCTCATCTTGGAACGGGCAGAGATTGACACCGACTGGGTCTTAAGGCGGCTGCTGGACTTTGCCAAGCAACAGCCCCGCGTTCCCGCAGGGAGTGAACTGTACTGTGGCCGCAGTTTGGATGCCCTCCTCGATGAGGCCAATCGTCTGCGCCAAGAGCAGGGAGATCAGTACATTTCCGTTGAGCATCTTTTGCTTGCCTTTGTGGGCGATCGCCGGATCGGCCAACGTCTTTTCCGCACCTTGAATTGCGATCGCGCCCGGTTAGCTGCTGCTGTTAAGGCCATTCGCGGCAGCCAGCGCGTAGTCGATCAAAACCCAGAAAACAAGTATGCTGCCCTAGAAAAGTATGGCCGCGATCTCACGGAAGCAGCTCGCCAAGGCAAATTAGATCCCGTCATTGGCCGCGATGAAGAGATTCGCCGTGTCATTCAAGTCCTCTCGCGCCGTACCAAAAATAACCCCGTCCTCATTGGTGAACCGGGGGTGGGTAAAACTGCCATTGCCGAAGGGCTGGCACAGCGGATTATCAATGGGGATGTGCCGGAATCGCTGAAAAACCGGCGGCTCATTTCCCTAGACCTCGGCAGTCTTGTTGCTGGCGCAAAATTCCGCGGTGACTTTGAGGATCGCCTCAAGGCAGTTCTTCAGGAAGTCACTCACTCCGACGGCCAAATTGTGCTTTTTATTGATGAACTGCATACGGTAGTCGGCGCCGGCGCCAATCAAAACTCTACCATGGATGCCAGCAACCTTCTGAAGCCAATGCTGGCGCGGGGAGAACTGCGCTGTATTGGTGCCACTACCCTAGACGAGTACCGCAAATACATAGAGAAGGATGCCGCCCTTGAGCGTCGCTTCCAGCCGGTGTACGTTGACCAGCCCAGCGTTGAAGATACGATCTCGATTTTGCGAGGGCTAAAGGATCGCTACGAAATTCACCACAATGTGAAAATTACCGATTCAGCCCTAGTGGCGGCGGCAGTGCTCTCCGATCGCTACATTAGCGATCGCTTTTTGCCCGACAAGGCCATTGACCTAGTGGATGAAGCGGCGGCCAAACTGAAAATGGAAATCACTACTAAACCCGCTGAGCTAGAAGCCCTTGAGCGGCGCCTGCGGCAACTGGAGATGGAAAAACTCTCCCTGCAACAGGAGGAAAGCCTTCCCCTGAGTCAAGCTCCATTGCAAGCCACCCGCGAACAAACGCTGCGCGATCGCCTGCAGCGCATCGAAGCAGAAATTGCCCAACTGCAACCGCGCCAACAGGCCATGCAAGCCCGCTGGCAAGCAGAAAAAGAACTTCTTGAGCGCATCAACAGCCTCAAGGAGGAGGAAGACCAAGTAAAGCTGCAAATCGAGCAAGCAGAGCGCGACTACAACCTCAACAAAGCTGCGCAACTCAAATACGGTCGCCTCGAAACCTTGCAACGGGAACTGGAGAGCACCGAGGCCAAGTTACTGGAATTGCAGGCTGAAGGGGGCACCTTTTTGCGGGATCAAGTTACCGAAGCTGACATTGCCGAAATTGTTGCCAAGTGGACAGGCATTCCCCTGCAAAAACTAATGGCCTCAGAGCGGCAAAAACTCCTGCAACTCGAACAGGTTCTACACCAGCGGGTGATTGGTCAAACAGAGGCCGTGGCCGCCGTAGCCGCAGCCATCCGCCGAGCGCGAGCCGGCATGAAAGATCCTGCCCGTCCCATTGGTTCCTTTCTCTTTATGGGACCTACCGGCGTCGGCAAAACCGAACTGGCTCGTGCCCTTGCCGAAGCTCTCTTTGACGATGAAAATGCCCTCGTGCGCCTTGACATGTCCGAGTACATGGAAAAGCATGCCATCTCCCGCATGATTGGCGCCCCACCGGGCTATGTGGGCTTTGATAGTGGCGGGCAACTGACGGAGGCGATTCGCCGTCGTCCCTATGCGGTGGTTCTTTTTGATGAGGTGGAAAAAGCCCACCCCGAAGTCTTTAATGTGCTCTTGCAGGTACTCGATGATGGACGGATCACGGATTCCCAAGGGCGCACGGTGGACTTCCGCAACACGGTAATCATCATGACCAGCAACTTGGGCAGCGAGCATATTTTAGAGTTGGCCGGTGATGACAGCCGCTATGAGGAAATGCGCCAACGGGTACTCCAGAGTGCCCAAAAGTATTTTCGCCCGGAGTTCCTCAACCGCATTGATGATGTCATTCTGTTCCATGGGTTAGGGCGGGCCGAATTGGCACAGATTGCCCAAATTCAACTGCGACGAGTGGAAAAACTTCTTGCAGATCAAAAAATTCGCCTGCACCTTACGCCAGCAGCCCTAGATTATTTGGTGACGGTGGGCTTTGATCCAGTCTATGGTGCCCGTCCTCTCAAGCGCGCCATTCAACGGGAATTAGAGAATCCGCTTGCCGTGAAACTTCTGGAAGAGGTCTTTGCCCCTGGAGATACAATTTTGGTGGATTTAGTCGAGGGTGAGTTGACCTTTGGCGCTGCAAACCCTGCGGGTACTGGCGATCGCGCCACCATCACCACCTTCTAAACCCCCACTAACACCCTCGACAGGCAAGAATTGACACTTCCCGTTCTACGGTGTGAAACTCATTACCCTTGATCACCACAAGGGTGATGCAGGAAAAACGACTGTCATCGTCAACATAGCTGCTGACTTTCGCCGGCGGTGCAAGCGGGTCTTGATCATTACTTGAGATATGAATCCTCAAGCCAAAGGAAGATTGATGGGATTGATTTGCGACTTCTAAGCGAAAGCCCTCATGGAGGTAACCAAATCCTTTGGTTAAAGCTCAACGATCTTTACTGTATCTCCCACGTTTAGTCCCAGTTCGGCAGCACGGCCACCCACGAGTTCTAAAACGGCATCCACTGGAACGCCGGACTCATAGGTAGGGCAAGGAAGTGTTGGGCAGGGTGGGGCTTCAGGGGCGATCGCCACCACTTTACCGTCCCTGAGAAAAATCAAGTCGAGGGGAATGAGGCAGTTCTTCATCCAGAAGCTGGCCACCTGTGGGGGAGACATTGGGAAGAGCATGCCTCGATTCTTTGGCAAATGAGAGCGAAACATCAAGCCCAACTGCTGCTGTGCTGGCGTGCGCGCCACTTCCAACTGAATCCATGTGTTGTGAATGCGCGCCTTGGCCGTGATGGGCAGATATTGGGGAATGCCGCGAACGACTTGAGGGGGGGCTGCTAGATCTCCTCGGCTAAGACTTTGACAGCCCAGCAGTACCCCCAAGGTGATCAATCCCAGCACTAGCCAGCGTAATTTAGGCTTCGCGGAGAACATACCCTACTCCTCGCACTGTGTGAATCAACCGTTTTTCGCCATCGGGTTCAATCTTTAGCCGCAGATAGCGAATATACACTTCAATGACGTTAGATTCTCCCAAAAAGTCATAGCCCCAGACATTTTCCAAAATTTGCTCGCGGGTGAGGACTTCGCGGGGGTGCTCCATAAGAAATTTCAGTAGTTCATACTCCTTCATCGTCAGGTCGATTGTACGTCCATTGCGCTCCGCTCGCCGCGTCAATAGATTGAGGGTCAAATTATCAAATTGCAACACCTCGTTTTGGGTGGCCGGCGGCTTCAGATACAGCTGAATCATTTGCAAAAAGGTCTTGGGATCATAGGGCAGCAGTAGGTAGTCATCCGCACCCGACTCCAACACCGCGACCCGATCCTCTAGGCGATCGCTCTCGAGCATCAGTAGAATCGGCAAACTTATCCCCTGTTGGCGCAACTGCTGGCATAACTCCGTGCTGTTGAGACGCCCCAAGTGGCGATCCATGATGATTAGGGCAGGCTGCCATTCTGCACAAGCCAAACGACATTCCTTATCTGTTGTCGCAATCACGGGATCATACCCCGCTGCCTGTAGGTCTTGGCCCATACGTTGCGACAAGTGGTTGTCAGCACAGACTAGGAGTAAACGTGAAGGAAAAGAAGTTAATTCCATGTCGATTCTCCTTACTCTGGAGATCTTACTTTCAGCTTATGCCCTATGGGAAAATATTCAAAAATGCGCCCGTAGCTCAGCGGAATAGAGCACTCGCCTTCTAAGCGATTGGTCGTTGGTTCGAGTCCAACCGGGCGCGTTTAACCTGCTATCGTTGATGGGGAGCGTATTGGAGTGCAAGAATCCTCGCAATGAGTCCTAAATATCGCCGCGTGTTGCTCAAATTGAGCGGTGAAGCCCTCATGGGCAACCTGAACTATGGTATTGATCCGAAAGTGGTGCAATCCTTTGCCAGTGAGATTGCCCAAGTGGTGGAAGCAGGAGTGCAAATCGCTATTGTTGTGGGGGGTGGCAATATCTTTCGTGGGGTGAAAGGGGCGGCTGCCGGTATGGACCGGGCGACCGCAGACTACATCGGTATGATTGCCACCGTCATGAATGCAATGACTCTGCAAGATGCCCTCGAACAAATAAATGTTCCCACACGAGTACAGACAGCGATCGCCATGCAGGAGGTGGCCGAACCCTATATTCGTCGCCGTGCTATTCGTCATCTAGAAAAAGGTCGCGTTGTTATCTTTGGCGGGGGATCTGGGAACCCCTTTTTCACCACCGACACCACGGCTGCATTGCGCGCTGCTGAAATTGACGCCGAAGTGATCTTCAAAGCCACTAAAGTAGATGGGGTCTATGACGCTGATCCCCACAAACATCCTAATGCGCGCCGCTACCGCAGTCTCACCTACACCCATGCCCTCACCCATAACTTGGCCGTGATGGACAGTACCGCGATCGCCCTGTGTAAAGATAATGATATCCCCATCATTGTGTTTAGTTTAGAAACCGCCGGTAACATCTACCGCGCCTTGACTGGGGAACCCATTGGTACGATGGTTGGAGGGTCCTGTGAAATTAGCTGATGTCGAAGAGCGGATGCAAAAATCGGTTGAAGCCACCCAGCATGACTTTAACAGTATTCGTACGGGTCGCGCCAACGCGGCTTTGCTAGATCGGGTGATGGTGGACTACTACGGTACAGAAACCCCGCTGCGCTCCTTGGCCAATATCTCTACGCCCGACGCAGCGACCATCTTAATTCAGCCCTACGATCGCTCGACGTTGGCAAGCATTGAAAAAGCAATTCAACTCTCTGACTTAGGACTGACGCCCAACAATGACGGTTCTTGCGTCCGCCTCAATATTCCACCCTTGACCACAGAGCGACGCAAAGAACTGGTGAAAACCGCCGCCAAAATTGCCGAAGGGGGCAAAGTTGCCATTCGCAACATCCGCCGCGATGCCATTGATCACATCAAAAAGGCGGGAAAAGCGGGAGAACTCACTGAAGACGAAGTCAAGGATTTGCAGGAGAAGGTGCAAAAACTCACCGACAAATACATCGGCAAAATTGAGGCTCTCTTTGCCGAAAAAGAAAAAGACATTATGACGGTATAGACTAAGTCCCCGGCAACTGTCGCAACTCTAAACTCAGGTGCGATCGCTCCGCAAGGGCAAGGAGCAATGGCCCACGGGAGGTGTATTCGACAATACTGACACTGGCTACTGGGGCAGCAATGCGATCGCGAAATCGTCCCACATCAATGCCGAGAAGACCACAAAGCATCATCCGAATTGTGGCCTTGTGGGAGACGATCAAGATATTGCCGTCGGGATACTCCTGTTCAATTTCCAAGAGCACGGCATTACTACGACGGTAAATATCAATCCCCCGTTCACCTCCCGTGGGGGCATTCCAGCCCGGATCAGCAAGCCAGCGCACATAGTCATCATGGAACTTGGTATTCACCTCTTCGGGCGAGAGGCCTTCCCACTGTCCATAGTAAATTTCCCGCAGACCGTCGCGGATCTGCATCTGCAGACCCACGCGATCGCACAGAGGTTGTGCGGTGGTTCGAGTTCGCAACATTGGGCTGACAAAGACTGCTTGCCACGGTAACTGGGCATAGTGATCAGCAAAGGCCTCGGCCATCGCTAGACCAGCCTCCGTCAAGGGTGGATCCAGTTCTCCACAGTAGGCATTGGCGCGACTAAAGCTAGTTTGCCCGTGGCGCAAGAAATAGAGTGTTAAAACCACAACAACTTTTACCCCTCATGTTAGGGGCAGCAAGGCGCTTGACATCCTCCCCGATCTGTTAGCTTGCGCCCGCGCAGCGGTACGGCGGAGCCTGCCACGCACCGGGTCACTGCATACAAACTAGGGATGTGTTTCACCACAACTGCCTGTCTCTTATTTTCTTCAGCAACACCGCCCCACATCTTACGAATGGACGCGCAGCGTCATTTGCTCGTTAGCGACGGATGCGATATAAATGATATAATTTTTTATAGTCAAGTTTTTCATAGTCAAGTATAGTATAGCACTATTGCCCGCCAGAAAAGACTTCTGCATATCGGGGTAGATATAAGACCTGCTGGGCAAGGCACAACTGCACCTGTAAGTCCTGAAGTTGCCCAATTGG
>NZ_CALJEM010000016.1 GCF_938074695.1 uncultured Thermosynechococcus sp. | reverse complement strand
GCCAGCTTCAACAACAGCCGCTCGCTGCACTTCTTCCTCGCCGCTTGGCCTGTGATCGGTATCTGGTTCACCGCACTGGGGATCAGCACCATGGCCTTCAACCTCAACGGGTTCAACTTCAACCACTCCGTTGTGGATGCTCAAGGCAACGTGATCAACACTTGGGCTGACATCATCAACCGTGCCAACTTGGGGATGGAAGTGATGCACGAGCGCAATGCCCACAACTTCCCCCTCGATTTAGCTAGCGCTGAGTCTGCGCCTGTGGCCATGATTGCTCCCAGCATCAACGGCTAACTCTCAGAGCAACTCTAACTAGCTTCTAGTTAAGGGAACCGCCTCTTTATCGGAGGCGGTCTTTCTTTATGATGGTCAAAGGGTAGGGACTCTATTAATGAATGGTTGGACATCCCTCTTGGTAGTAGCAGCGCCTCTTGTGGTTCAAGCAGCAACACCAGCGCCAGAGATCATCACGCGGGCGATCGCCATCGCTGCCGAGCAGTTTGGTGAGGAAGCGGATCAAATTAGTGTCGTTCAAGTTCAGCCTAAGGTTTGGTCCGATGGCTGTTTGGGTTTGGGAGGATTGCGGGTTGATTGTGCCGAGCGTTTGACTCCCGGTTGGGAAATTACCTTGACAAACCCCAACGCCCCCTACCCCCAAGAGTGGGTCTATCGCACCAATCAAAGCGGTTCCCTCATTCTCTGGGATGCCGCCGGTAGTCGAATGATTGGCATCCTAATTCAACGACCTCAACGCCTGAGTCCGGAAGCGTTGCCACCTCCCCTTCCTGAAGGCGTAAGTTTTCGCGTGATTCGGCAAAGTGATTCTCTTGGGAACCGTCCACCCTCAGTGACAACGACCTTGCTTTACGAGGACGGTCGGATCGTCCAGCAAACAACGACTGCGCGGGGGGAAATCCTCAGCCGCACGCTGCGCACAGTGACCACTGCTCAAGTCAGCCAGTTTAATCAACTGTTGAGCGATCGCCGCTTTGACCGCTTCAATGGCCTTGACTTTGTACCCACCTCCTTAGATCGACCGGTGCCTATTCATCTCGTCTCTACCCCCACCGCAACGGTACGTTTTGCTGAAGCCAATGAATACCGCCTTGCTTCTGACTTGGTTGCCGTTTTGCGCTCATGGGAGCTATTGGTTGCGAGGGGTCAGCTTCCTAAACCCACATCAAATTGAGAGTAGCGTGATATAGCCCTTTTCACATGGAATTAAGATGCTAATGGAATAGGATGCTAACTTCATTCCAGCGGCCTGAAGGAGCAATTTTCTCCAGTTCATCAATAGACTTAAATTTTCTTTTTTGTTTGATTCGCTCGATAACTTTTTCAGCATCTTCGAGTGTTAAGTTCGGCACACGTTTAACGAGATTCTCAGGTTTTGTACAGCGGTTGATCAAAATACGATCTCCAGTCCCTTTTTGCTTAGGGATAGACTGCTGTAATTCACTCAAACTTCTTTTGAGTTCATCCAATTCCTGAATAATTCTTTGCGGAGAGCTATTCTGTTCATCCAATTTATTTTCGATCTTCTTAAGTCTATTGTCAAATCCTATAAGTGTATTCTCAATTTTTGAAAACATATTTTTAGTTTCCAGAAGTACTCCCACTATTTGAGGAGTTTGATCTGCTGGGGCGCTTTGCTGCAATGTTTGTGAATAAGAGCTGTCGGCTTTCTGATTTATTCTGAAAATAGATTTAAGTCTTTCTTGGAAGGGTGGAACATCTGTATCCTGAAGCTCAATTCTCGATGCAAATAAGTGATTGATACCAAGCTCGCGGGCAAATTCAACTATCTCTTTGCCAAAAATAACTTCATATTCTCCCTCCTCTACCGGCCGAATAATTAGCGGCACAAGGTTTGTGCGATGCCTTTGTAAGTCTTCACGAATAAGCTGCGGTGAGGAAGACAGTAAGTCCGGAGGATAACTGCTTGGCACTCTCAGAGAGTCAACGTGAATTTGCCCCTGAAATACTGGGCGGGGAGTCAGATGTTTTGAGATTTTTTCTAGATCATTCATTATTTCGTGAGAGCTTTGCTAGAGAGATAACGAGCTAAGTTTTGAAAGGATTGAGTTAAATCATCAAGCGAGTTTCTGTCCCGTCTAAGTTCGTGATAGAGTTTTTCGCTGAAGATGGGTTGACCGAAGTTTATAGTGTGCAGCATGGTAACTTTCTCAGGAATCCATGTGCTCTCAGGCAAAATCTCTATGGTATTGCCGTATTTTGAAAGAATGTTCTCTAGTTTGCTTCTCATCTGCTGGTTAGCTGCGGATTTTGAACGGTTGTACATGCTAACTGCAATACCCAGGGGGCGAGGTGGATTTTCCATGGCATTCCTCATTGCTTCTAGCCGAGCAAGGACGTACTCTATTGCTCGAATGGGGTAAGGGGCAAGTTGAGTGGGGATAAGCACACCGTGAGAAGCCATGAGAGCGATTGTATTTACTTTACCGAAGGCTGGTGGTGGATCAATGAGAATGACATCATAACTGTGATTAGAGAGTTTGCGTTGCAACACCCGATCAATATCAATGGTATTAATGAGGGCAGGTTCTTTATCCGCAAGGCGAATATGAGAGGGAACCACATCTAGCTGTAAATCATCCCAAGATTTTCTATAGATCACTTCCTCTAGGCTGACCCGTGGCTCTAGCAACAGATCGCTAATGTCTTTCCTCCCTTGCTCTTCGACATCCCTGAGGGGGTCAATCCCTACACCGATGGTTAAATTTGCTTGAGGATCGATATCAATAAGAAGAACTCGCTTACCCATTTCAGCAAACGCAGCACCAAGGTTAAGAGTTAGGGTGGTTTTACCAACGCCTCCCTTGTGGTTAAAAACCGTAATGATCATGGATGCCTCCTTGGCTGGGATTGATGAGATAAAGAATGAAAATTTCTTAGTCAACTCTTTTTCAAAATGATGGTAAACCTTCAATTGCTGGTGAGTAAGAGCATTCATCAATGCTGTAGCGGTGGAGCGATGGAGAAGTTTACCCAATTTTTGCAACGCCTTTTTGTCAAGATCTCCTGAACAACAGTTGACTTGCCGCAGCGGCTCCTTCAGCGGGTTCTGGTAAAACAGTTGGTATTCTCGACCGTTGGTCAAGAGACCAAAGACAGTGCGGCCAATTGCCATGTATCGCTTGAGTTGTTGACTGCCACTGAGTTTTTTTTGTTCTGGACTTTTGACTTCAATGATGAGATAGTTAAAGGGGGAGACATCGGTTCTGGACAACCTGACAACAAAATCGGGATACTCATTGCCAATCCGTGGTTTGGCTTGGTACTCAGCGTCACTGTAGCCCCACTGCTTGAGCAACGGCAGGATAATTTTCTGTTCAATGTTTGCTTCATTGCTCATGGGAAGCCACCAGGCAGGGAGTGCGCTTAGAAACACATCCAGCAAAATTATCCTTGATAACAATGAGCAATTCAATGTGCTAACAAATCTTTACGGTAAAAGCGCGAAGAGTTGCTCCACAATAGCAATAGATACTTGAGGTAAGGCAGATGCCCTCTCTCCGTTATCTCGATGCTTTGGAGTATGCCGCTATTCTGCATCGCGAACAAACGCGCAAGGGATCAAATGTGCCCTACATTTCCCACTTAGTTGCAGTGTCAATGATTGCCCTTGAGTATGGTGCCGATGAGGATGTGGCGATCGCGGGTCTCCTCCATGATGCCGTTGAAGACCAAGGGGGACTGCCGATCCTAGAGGCGATTCGTGAGCGTTATGGCGATCGCGTGGCTGAAATTGTCCGCGCCTGTTCTGATTCAGTGGCCAATACTCTAGAAGGAGAGGCAAAACTGCCTTGGGTAACTCGCAAACTGAGCTATATCAAACATATTCAACAAGGAACCAACGCGGATCGCGATGCCCAACTGGTTTCCGCCAGTGATAAGTTGCATAACTTGCTGTGCATTCTCAGAGACTATCGCAACATTGGTGGTGATCTTTGGGAGCGTTTTCGGGCAGGTCGGGAGGGAGTTCTCTGGTACTACCGCGAGTTAATTGCCGCCTTTGAGAGCGCCCATCTCATTCCCCTCAGTCTATTGGAGCGGTTGCAACAAACTTATCAAGAACTGAGCCATGCAGTCGAGAAGAAGGAGGGTCTTGTACTGCCGTCTGGTTATATGCCTGTGGCATAGGCCGAGAGGGTTGCTTCCCCAGAGTCTCCGCTGGAGTAGTATCATGAAAGCAACTTGAAACCCACCGGCGTCACCAACTTAGGAGCAGCAACCAATGGATGGCTTTTGGGAAAATGTCCTGCGCTACCAACGCTACTTTGTCACTGTCTTATTAGGGGTAGTGTGGCATGTCCTCGAACCATTGGTGCCCCTGTTTAAGCGTCCCCTGAGCGCGATCGCTCTTGTTAGCTTGATGGTAGGGCTGCTGACGTTTGTAGCTCTCACGTTACGCGCCATGCTGGGGTTAACTGCTGCATAAGGTGGCATGCTGACCTCTTCCCTACCCATCAAGGCACAAATTGATCTGATTTTGCTGAGTCTGGAAGCTTTGGCGCAGGTGGGTTCGGCAGAGATATTGACATTGGCAGAAGCAATGGGGTTTGAAGCCTATTTGCGCGATCGCGTAGGGCTGTGGCGATTGCGGCAAGCGAGTCCCCTGCGGCGAGGTCGCACTGGGCGACGCAAATTGGATGTGGATGAAGCCCGTGCCCTAGCTTTGATCTGTAGCCGTTTAGCGCAGCAGCATCGGCAAACCATCCGCACCGCCATTGAACACTGGCAACAGCAGGCGAGCCAAGGTCGCCCTCCCCATTTAGATCCGGTTCTCGGCGATTACATTGACCGCTTCACCGGCTTGTATCAAGAGCGCATGGCCGACAACAGGAGCGATGGTCCTGAATTGGCGCAACTGGCTTTAGATTTACTTGTGGACTTGCTCTTTTACAGTACACCCCAAGGGGCACGTCGCCTCTGGATTACCCTCCTAGAACGCACGACGCCTGCAACCCCCTCCCTATCCCTGGTGGAACCTGAGCCAGCACCTCCACCAGCGCCTGAATTGCCCGTCCTGTTTCCCCATTCCGATGTCTAATGAGTACCACCCTCAGCTATTCTCAGCCCACCTGTCAACTGGATGTTGCCGCTGAATTGTTGCCCTTCAGTCAAAAGCTACGCCGTGCACCGGTGCGATCGCTCCACTTTAGCCTAGCTTTCGGAGAAAAACTAAGATTTGAGGGCAACGATCGCCAGCTCTATCAACTAAAAACGCTGGTCAACCAATATATTGAGAGCTTTCTCACTCATCCCCAAACACCGACAGAAGTCGTCATAGAAGGCTTAGTTTTGCGATCGCGATCGCCCCTCGAACATGAATTGCATCTACCCGATGGGCGGGTGATTCTGCTGCAACTGACCGAGTTATACGATTTAGTGACCGTTCTCGATGACTGGTCTGCCGTCATGGAACCATTGCCGGAACTGGTGGAACGCGCCCAATCGATCCTTGCTCAAATCCCAATCTGGGCCAAAAGTGCAGCGGTGGGCGTGGGCATCGTGGCTGCCTTCACCCTTGTTACTCAACGCTGGCTAATGCCACCAGCTTCAATGGTTATCACTTCCCCTAGGGAATCCAATCCGTCCCCCCTAGGGATGCCATCCCCTTTGCCGGAATCTCTAGAAACCCCGCAACTGGCTCCTCTGCCTAGTCCGCCGCCGGCTCCCCCGCAAGCCTCCACCCTTGTACCGCTGCCCTCCCCCCCGGCAATGCCTCCCCCAGCGAGCCTGCCTGCCCCACCGCCACCCCCTCCTGCCCAAGAGGAACCCCGGCCGCAATCCCCCAATCAAAGGAACGTCGTCATCCAAGCTCCCACGGAGGCCGCACCTGCCAGTATTGAACCTGTTCCAATGATCACTCCCACAGTCGAAGCAACCCCCGTCCCTGCAACCACTTTGCGGGAGGTGAAAGCCTATTTTCAAGACCGTTGGCGCCCGCCGGCCAACCTAGACACGAGTTTAGAATACCGTATCGTCCTCAACCCCGATGGTACCCTTGCCCAAGCGCTGCCCCTGAATGGCGCGGCGGCCCGTTTTATTGATCGCACGCCCATCCCATTACGGGAAAGTCCTTTAGCCAGTCCTTTTGCGGGGGAGCGACCAATCTTACTCAGGTTGGTACTGATGCCCTCTGGTACGGTTCAGGTGTTTAGCGACAATTAATTTTTGCACAACAGCTGCGCGAGACCTTTAACTGGAACACGAGACCGTTGCCAGAGTTGCAGCTTGCCGTTGGATATAGCGAAACATGTTGTAAAAGCCATTGCTACGGGAAGGAGTAAGGCTCACATTGAGTCCGGTGCGCTCAATAAAGTGGGGTGTGAGCTGTAGAATTTCAGCGGGAGTGAGACCTTGCAGACCTGTGATTAAAATGCCGAGCAGTCCTTTCGTTATTTGGGCATCAGCCATCCCGCGAAACCGGACTTTACCTTGATCAGTAAGCTCAGCCACAATATGAACTTGGGATACACAGCCAGGCACACGGGTAGAGGCGGTACATTCCGCTGCTGATAGCTCAGGAACCTGCTTGGCAAAGGAGAGGAGATATTCGTAGCGGCGGCGGGAGTCTTGGATTTGTTCAAAGCGTTGCACAATTTTTTCCAATGTGGTGGGCAAAGCATGAGTGGTTTTCATCGCGAGCAAGATTTAAGAACTTTAACGAATTTACTCTCTAAATAAATATAGACGTATACGATATACAGTGTGTCATTAGCAAAACCAGATAGAAGCAGCAATATATATTGCGCCTAAAAAGTTTTCTGCTGCGTAACGCTTGCCTATGACTCGCTTTAGGTTGAGTTTAGTACAGAAATGCTCAACCAACTCCCGACGGATAAGGATACACTCTTGCCTCAACCCACAATTCCTTGGCAGTGCCACCCTTCTTCCCTCCTTCCTTAGGAGCAAATCCTCGATGGTTTGCTATGAATCATCGCAAAGGCCGCACCGATCCATAGGGGTCTGCTTATGAATGCTGATGGCTTGCATGTCAACCGAACACCAAGGCAATTGTTAGCGGCAATAACATCCCCTAGGCTCTTGAAGAAACTGCGGGGGGAATGGTGGCAATTTCCTGTAAGTGTTTCTTCACTTCTGCAGCATTGGGGTAGCGTTCCCGAGGATCGGGGTGGGTCAAACAGTTGATCAAATCCACCATCCGGGGATCTAAGTGGGGAATATCCTCCGCATAGAGACGATACTCACGGGTACCCCAACGGAAATAGGTTTCCGGTTCATAGCCTGTAAGCAAATACACCATCGTTGCCCCCAAGGCAAATAGATCCGAAGCGGGTTCAGGTTTTCCCTCCTGCTGTTCTGGTGCCGAATAGCCCACAGTGCCAATAAACGTCCCTGAATCAGAGGTCAGAACTGACGCTTTACACCAGCCCACTAACACCAAATCTGTGGTTTCCCGCCTCACGTAGGGATGAATGAGATTCGAGGGACGAATGTGCAAATGCAAAACAGGGGGGTCTTGCCGGTGCAGGAGTTCGAGCAACTCACACACAGGAATAAGCCAACGACTGACCTCAATCACGTTCATTGGCCCTTGTTCCTGAATCCGCTGTTTTAGGGATTGGCCATAGACCATTTCTGAGACCAAGTAGGAGTCGCTGCCGTACTGAAAAGCTTCCCAAAATTGGGGTAACACCGGATGCTTGATTTTGCACAACTGCCGTGCCTGGCGTTGAAAGGCACGGATTTCTTCGCGGGATGCAGCAAGACTATGTCCCTTAATCACCGCCGTTAACCCACTGCGCCAGCCCAAATAAATGTTGCTTTGACCAAGGGCACGAATGATCTGGTAGTGACCAAGGGTTTTCCAGACGCGCAGCGGTACACCACAGTCAATGCAAAAAATATCATTTTCTTGGGCATGGCTGTGCTGGCAATCAGGGGGGGGAGCACGCCATTCACTCAGTAAATGAACTGGGAGTTGGCCTATCACCGCAAACTCAGCCCCTTGCTCTTCTTGGGCGGGAACACTGGTACTACTGGAGGTGGGGGTGCTCTCTTCAGCACGGGGGGTGGATTCAGCAACTGTACCGCGGGGTTCCTCTTCCCCTGCATAGGTGCCCTTCTCAGCATCTACCAAGCGACCTTCAGGAACTGTTTCCATGCGGGCATTGGGAGTAGCAGGATGCCGATCAGAACCGAGGCGAATTTTAATATTGGGTCCAGAGCGTGCCAAGCGAAGGATGGCACCATCCACTAAGGTGGCCTGCTGAATGCGTTTGCCATCCAAATAGGTACCGTTAGTGCCAAGATTGACCACTTCCCATTGCAAGCCATGACGACGCAGTTCTACATGGTGACGCGACACCACTGCGCTATAGAGTACGACGTGATTATCTACCGCTCGGCCAATGCGGATGACATTTTCATTCTCAAAGGTCCAGCTTTGCACCGGAGTAGCCTGAACAGGGTGGAGCAATGTCAATGTAATCACGTTGTCTAACCGCCTCTTTGTACCTAAATACACTCTAAAGAACTAGGAGATGCGTTCATAGATAAAGCTGACTAAATCTCCCTTCCCTAAGGCAATGCGATCGCCCGATTGCAGGCGGTGACGATTGCCCGGATAAAGGGGAGTGTTGTTAATGTAAGTGCCATTGGCACTTCCAACATCTTCAATATAGTGGGCACCCCCCTCAATTCGCAGATCTGCGTGGATACGGGAGACAATTTCTGAGTTGGGAAAGCCAGCCACATCAATATCCGGGGGGATACGATCATTGGGCTTGCCGATATGAATCACAGGACGCCCCGTGGGAATTTTCAGCTCTCTGCCCGTTTGCACATGAATTAGCTTAGCTTCAATGGTGGGAATCTCCATTGAGAAGACATGAGCTGGTGGGGGAGGCGGCGGCGGTAGCGTTGTTAGCCGTCTTTGATGGGCAAGGACTTCCACAGCTGGTGTAGCACTTGTTGGGTGTTGCATCACCTTTGGTATTGGGGGTGGGCTGACGGCAATGCGACGCAGATTGAAACCACATTGGCCACAAAAGCTAGCGTCTGGTTGAACGGGGGCACCACAATTTGGACAAGGAGTCATACTGGGCATGGGCGAAAAACACGCTTCACATTAAACAGCACCAAGGGGATTGGGAGGCAAACACTCGGAACAGATCATCATGGAAATAGAGATGATGCCCTATTCCACTGCCGATCCAACCAACCTAAGATGAGGGTACCTATGGTTTATCTCTACTTCCCAGAGTAAAGCTAAAGAAGCTAGCTGTCTCTATATTTAGGTTAGCTTTTACACCCCAATTCTATACGGGTTCATTGCCAACGTGCTGATGGCGGAAAAAGTTCAATAAAGCAGTTCAAGCAGCGTAGGAGTAGGCTCTTGCCGGATCCAGAAGCACCGATTAACGTCACCAGTTGTCGCGGCTGAAGGGTGAGGCTGACATTGCTGAGCAGTGGCTGATTGCGGTAAAACACGCTCCGTTGGCGTACCTCGGCAATAGAGCCAACAGCAGTTACCAGCAGAACTTGGGTAGTGGCCTCCCTACCAATCTAATACAGTAATGTTGGCCTACAGCCTAGGGTTCCTGAAGTTCCTCCGGGGAGAGGACAGGCGGTGCCGGCAAAGAAGGCGTAAGACTGCGGGGGGTGGTACGCTCAAAGCTATGCAGAATCACATAGAAACAGGGAATGAGAAAGAGGGTGAGCAGTGTTGCCACAGCTAAGCCGGAAAACACAACAATGCCAAGGGGCTGCAAAAATTCTGAGCCTTCCCCTAGACCCAATGCCAAGGGGAACATCCCCACCACCGTTGTAATCGTGGTCATCATAATCGGGCGGAGGCGGGCAGGAGCCGCTTTGCGAATGGCTTGGCTACGGCTACAGCCCTCTTGTTGGTAAATCTCATTCGCCAACTCCACCATGATGATGGCATTGTTGACGACAATCCCCACCAGCAAAATGGCACCAACAATCACCGTGGCACCAATCGCTGTTTGTGTCAGGTATAGCCCCCAAATTCCACCGGCCAAAGCCAAGGGAATTGTAAACATAATCACCAGCGGGTCAAGCAGGGAGTTGTACTGTACCGCCATGACCACAAACACGAGAAAGGCTGCTAAACTGCCCAAGACCACCAAGGCCTGTTGCAATTGCTGATTGGCTTGGGCTGCGGTGCTCGGCATCAAGGATACCCCCGGCGGAAACTCCAAACTGTTAAGAATGTCATTGACCTGCGCAAGCGCCGCACTCAAGCTGGCGCCCTCGACAAGATTTCCGGCGAGTATAAAGACCTGCTGCTGGTTAATGCGGCGAATTTCGCCGGGGGCTTGGCTAGGTTCAATGCGGGCAACATCCCCAAGGCGCAGAGAGCGGTTATTGGGGGTAAAAAGGGGAATGTTTGCGAGATCGGCGGGGCTTTGAATGCTATCACTGTCCAGTTGAACCCGAATATCCACTAAGCGATCGCCCCGTTGCAGACGGGTGGGCACAAACCCTTCCAAGGCGGTTTGAATGGTCTGGCCAAGGTTGAGGGTATTCAGCTCCAGCTCGCTCACGCGCTCCCAATCTGGCAGAATTTGAATTTCTGGCTGGCGGGGATCGGCATCGGGACGAAAGCGCACCAAGGTGGCCTTTTCATCAAGGACTTGCAGCACTTGGCGACCAAAGCGGTTGAGGGTCTGCTCATCGTTGCCCCGCAATATGACATCAATATCGGCGCCGCGCACCGGTGAGTTGGTGAGAATAATTCCCCGCACTTGACCAGGACGTAGGCGCAGCCGCACTCCCACAAGGCTAAGTTGCTCTAGGGCTTGCGTGGCTTGGGTAATATAGCGATCTACATTAATGCCGCGCTGCAGAATAATGGTGCTGTTTGCCCGCAGGGGATTGGCAATTGTATTCGTACCAAAGAGGGCACCCCCAGTTGTGGTAAAAACCGCCTCCGTCCCCGGTTGTGCCATCAGCACCTCATCTACGGCCTCCATAATGCGGCGACTCGTGGGGAGGGGCATGCCCGGCGGAAAAATGGCCGTTAGGTTGACTTGACCGGTATTAATGCGCGGTAGCAATTCTTGGGGAATTTGCTGGGCTAAAAACCAACTGCTGCCCCCCAGCAGAGCGATCGCCAGACCCACCACCAGCCAGCGTGCCCGCAATACTCGTGCCAATGCCCATTCATAGCGTCTTGAAAGCCAGAGAAACTTTTCATTAAAAAGGCGAATAAAGGCCACCTGCCGCAGGCGATTTTGCATCCGCATTCCCAATAGACGTGAGGCCAACGCTGGGACCACCGTCAGGGCCACCACCAGTGACGCCGCAACAGCAAAACTAATCGTTAGGATCAGTTCATTAAAGAGCAGCGCAATCAAGCCCCCTAGCAACAAAAAGGGCAAAATAGCGACCAAGTTAGTGAGGGTAGAGGCCAAAAGCGCCGATTCAATACTTTGACTCCGCCGTTTTACTTCCTCAAGGTACTGTTCTTGGCTCATGGAGTGGGGGTCAATATCCGCCAAGGTTTCCAACATGACAATGGCGTTATCCACAACAATGCCGACACCGAGCGCTAGCCCCCCTAAGCTGAAGACATTGAGGGAGAAGTTAAATAGCCCCATTAGTAGGAGCGCCGCCATGGTTGACAGGGGAATCGCCAGTAAAATAATCAGGGTTTGGCGCACTGATCCCAAGAAAAGAAGGACAGCGATCGCTGCTAACAATGTCCCCGTCAGACCGGCGGTAATCACATTATTGAGAGAGTTGCGAATATAAATTGATTCATCGAGAACAGGCACAATTTGAGCCTCGCGGGGCACGAGATTGGCTGCCTGCAACTCCCCTAGGCGGCGCTTAACCCCCTCAACCACTGCCACTGTGTTGGCTTCTGGCTGCTTAAGAATACTGACTTTGACCGCTGGTTGGCCATTGAGCGTGACAAACACCCGCTGCTCGGCACTGCCATCAACAACTTGCGCCACATCCCGCAGATAGAGCCGCTGACCATTGGCGCCCCTCAACACCACCTCCTCAATTTCACCGGCATCCCGAAACCGCCCCACCGTGCGGGTGAGAGGTTCTGCCGTTTGGCCGCGAATGCGGCCCCCTGAGACATCCTGGTTGCGATCGCTCAGGGCAGTCAGAACTTGGTTTAACCCCACTCCCGTGGCCTGCAATCGCTCTAAGTCCACAAGAATTCGTACTTCTTCAGTGGTTCCCCCAGAGACATCTACCCCGGCTACACCCGGAACGATACTGAGTTCGCGATCCAAGTCTTCGTCAGCGAAAACCCGTAACTCTCGGCCACTGAGGGTTTCTGAGGTCAAGGCAAACTCATAGACCGGCAATTGCGAAGGGTCAAACTTAAAGAGGCGCGGCGACTCAATAATGTCGGGCAGTGCACTGCGGGCACGGTTAAAAGCAGCGGTGGCCTCATTTAAGGCCTGATCGACATCGCCGCCGGGCTCAAAAAATAAATCAATGCTGACTTGACCTTCACGGGTTTGGGAATAGACCTGCACCACGCCCTCTGTGCGACTAAGGGCTTCCTCAAGGGGCTTGGTCACCTCTTCAACGGCCACACTGGGCACTACCCCCGGCACATCTAAACGTACACCAATGCGGGGGTAGGTAATCCCCGGCAGCAGATCCACCTCCAGACGCCAAAGGGTAAAGACTGCCAAAACAATAACAGTCAGCGTCAGCATTAGGGTGCCGATGTGGCGGGTCACCGCCAAGCCGCTAAAACTAAAGCGTGGGGAGGTCATGGCAGTTCAAACCTCATCCGTAAGAGTTACCCCTTAGACACCGCTACTGTAACAAATCGTTTCTGAGCTTTCATCAGCGTAGTTCTCTTCCTGAAACATTCCTCAAGTCTGCCCAGGTGCTGATGGCCCTCTCCCTCAGGTGGGCGGGTAGGGTTGGGAGCAGGGTATCGCTATACAAGCCTTGATCCGCGCGAGGAATTCTATCACGGAGCACCTGTTCCCTGAACGCAGCCTCTTGAAGAACCGCACTCATCAACCCCCTCAGGTTAATTTCAGGAAAGTAGCGGCTCTTGGATTGAAGGTTTATCCACAACAGGTCTAGCTCCACTGTGCCACAGCACAAAGTTCAAGGGCTTTGCAATAGCAGATCGGGCAGACGGTGTTCCCCTTGCATTAGCCTAGAAAAGGCAGAGATTCAAACGAGCAAAGATGCAAGACGGGCGTGTAATTGCCGATTCAATTTCACCCGCAGGGGTGCGCTTGGTTACACTGCAACTGACATATCCGCGTTTTATTCACAGCGAACTCCTCACCCATCGGGTGTTTTCCCGCAATTCCGCCAGTTCGCGGGCAGTGCCAGTGACAAAGATGATGGCGCAGGTGGAAGAGAATCCCGTCATTCCCTACCATTGGGGGCAAAATCAACCGGGGATGCAGGCGCGCCAAGAGAGCGAACACAAGGAGGCGGCCAAGGAAATCTGGTTGAAAACCCGCCTCGCGGTTCTTGAGGGGGCGCGGCAACTCCATGAGCTAGGCATTCACAAGCAAGTAGTCAACCGCATGCTGGAGCCGTGGATGTGGATGCAAACGGTGGTGAGTAGCACCGAGTGGGATAACTTTTTGCGCCTGCGTAACCACCCCGATGCTCAACCCGAAATGCAAGCCTTGGCCAAGCTAATTCAGCACCTGCTGGAAACCCATGAGCCGACCCCTGTGGCTGTGGGGGAGTGGCACCTGCCCTATATTGATGCCCATGAGCGTGAACGGTACAGCCTTGAAGAATGTAAGTATATGTCGGTGGCTCGCTGTGCGCGGGTGTCTTACTATCTGCGGGATGGCAGACGCAGTGACCCAGAAGCGGATCTAGCCCTGTATCACCGCTTGGCGGGGGCAGACCCCAAGCATTTGTCTCCCTTGGAGCACGTGGCTGAATGTATGGGCGATCGCCAGCCCTATGCGAATTTTGTGGGTTGGCGGCAACTGCGTTACTTTGAGGAGAGAAAATCAGCGAATCCCCGCGAATCATCCACGATACACTGAGTAGCAGAAGACACTATTTACTCAGTTGACGACAGCGAGGAGCGCAGCTATGGACGTTGCCATTAACGTGAAGCCCATTTTGCTGGCCATTACGCCAGTGTTTATTGTGCTGTGTTTGGTCTTTGGCACCCGCAATGGTTTCTACGACACTGATCACTACCACGGCAACGGTTCTGCTCACTAAAACTGACTAGGGAGGATAACTGATCACGATTCATGATCGAGTGCCTCAACTATGGGGTGGGTCACGCCGATGAGGGGGTGTGCATTGGCTTAGGAATTGGCACCTATCGGATTTTGCTGGACTGTGGTGTCCCATCCCTTGATGCATTGCCCCTCGATGAGATTGAACAGCATCCCTTTGACTTGGTGCTCTGTAGCCATGCCCACGCGGATCATGCCCAGAGTCTGTTGGCACTCCATCGTCGTTTTCCCCATATTCCCATCTATGCCAGTGAGGTGACGACCCAGCTTTTGCCCCTCAACTGGCCAGATGAAACGGTTCCCCCCTTCTGCCGCGCTTTGCCTTGGCGATCGCCCGTTGAGTTTGGCGATGGCTTGACGGCAGAACTCTTTCCCGCAGGGCATTTGCCGGGGGCAGCGGTTTTTGTGCTTACATACCAGGACCCAAACACAGAACGCCCCCCCTTAAGCGTGGTTTACACGGGGGATTTTTTCCTGTCCCATACTCGCTTTACGGAAGGACTGCCCCTAGCGGATTTGCGGGGATTGCAGCCGGATGTGCTGATCATTGAGGCTAGCTTAGGCACAGCGCGTCATCCCCACCGCCGTCAGCAGGAAAACCAATTGGCAGAGCGGATTCGCACGGCGGTTGACCAAGGCTATAACGTCCTGCTCTCCCTTCCTCCCCTCGGTACAGCCCAAGAAATTCTCATCCTGCTGCGCAGTCATCATCTTTTTACAGGACAGCCGATTCAGATTTGGGTGAGTCCGGCGATCGCCCGCGGCTGCGATGCCTACCTTACGGTTTTGCCCCATTTACCCACCGCCATTCAGAACTTTGCTCAACACCAATCCCTCTTTTGGGATCAGCGGGTTAAGCCCGAAGTTCAGCCCTTGCGCAGTTTGGCACAAATTCGGGGTGAGACCCCCACCATTGTCCTTGTGGAGGAGAATCAAGACCTGCGGCCCTACGTGACCCAGGGGCAACGACCTTGGCTTGTGCTCTATCCACGGCTGCGCTATGGTCAGCCCTTTCGAGGAGACAATCCTGACTTGGCCCGGTTACCCAATGTGGAGGTGGATACATTTCTACTCTCCTTCCATGCCGATGGCCCTGCGACGACTCAGCTGATTCACAATATTCGGCCGCAGCATGTGGTTCTCATCCATGGCGATCCCAACTACCTTGCCGATTTAGCCAGTCTGAATGAACTCAGCAACCGCTACCATCTGCACACACCCACCAGCGGCTCAAGGATTGAATTTCCCATTGGTCAGCTGGCGCTTTCCACACCCACTTCCCTAATGCAAGTGGCCTATGAGGGGGAGGTCACTGAGTGGAACGATGAGGCAATCATTCGTCTGCCGGCCTCTGTGACCACCGATCCGCGCTGGCGACGGCTGGCGGATACGGGTTTTGTCCTTGCCTCCTGGCAGGGGGAGCAATTGCTGATTCGCGGTATGACCCCTAAGGAAGTGCTGGGTGGGACATCAGCTTCCATCGCCCCCGATCAGGAAAGCTGTTTTAATTGCCAGTTTTATCGGGGTCAGCGCTGCTGGAATGAGGCCTCTGCCCTGTACAACTTCAAAGTGGCGCCAGAGGGCTATTGTCCGGCCTTTGAGCGGGCAGAAACCCAACCCGAACCCGAAAGCTAGGTCACTTGGAGCTGCCGCCGCAGGGTCACCGTTGGACTTTCGGCGCCGGTTTTAGGATCAATGGCGATCGCCATCAGGGCAATAGAATGCACGCTGGCGGGCACGTCAATATGGAGGACGGTTTGCCAGTCATCCCCATAGCGATAAAAATCAAAGTCCACCAGCCAGCGGGGACCCGCAATTAACTCTCCCGTTTCGCCATCGGTGATCCACACTTTGACGGAGCATCCCCGTTGGGTTGCAGGCAAATTCACCTTGAGGTGCAGCGGCGAGACCAGTGGCTCCGGTGAGAGCATGAGCCGGGGTGGGGTCAATGGATAGGGAGTCTCAGAATTTGTGGATGCCGGGGGGGGTGCTAATTCCGCTAACCGTTGCAATCGCAACCAAAATCGCTCTTGGCGATCCATGGGCAAATCCTGAGGCGGTGGCACCGTGACCGCAGACAGGGGCTGACAAAAACTAGGCAAATCCACCACCACAGGGGCTTTCACAGGCTTCAGTTGGGGCGGTAGGCAAAAGCCGCTTACCGGTACAGGTTCGAGGGTAGTATCCCCTAAGATGGGTAACTGCGGGCCGGTGACTGTTTTACTCTTGGGTGGGGCGGAGACAGCCGGAATCTCGGGTGCCGGTAACACCGTGACCATAAAGGCTTGGACTTGGCGGAGATCGCTGTGCTCTAGAGGATCATTGGGGAGGAGGCGGGCTTCCCCAACCATGACCGGATAATTGGCTAAGGGCGTGAGTGTACAGCGAAAAGACCATTTCCCCTCGCGGGCGATCGCCGGCACCGATTGCTCCTGCACCACATCGCGGGTGGCAGGATTGCGCAAACGAATCACCACCGTACCGGGAACTGCCACCGTGCCCTCTAAAACCAGCGTTTCATCGGCAAAGATCGTATAGGCACTTTGGGGCAACTCAATCAGCGTTGTGGGCAGCTCAGCAGGGGAGGGTGCTTGAGGTTGGGAGGGTTCGGCAGCTTTAACTGGCTGCTCTGGAACGGCTGGCAAGGTTTCTGGGGGCGGCAACTCCCACTCTTCGCTCTGGGCAAGGACATCAAGGGCGATCGCAAACCCCTCTGAATCCAGTACCCCCTGTTGTGCCACACGGCATTGAAATTCCCAACGCCCCGGCTGCAAATACGTAAAGGGCAAAATACCCATGAGTCCTGTGGAACTACTCCGATGGGTGCGGCGTTGATAGCGTTGCTTGGGCACGCCTTGGTCATCGTAAAGATGGGTAATTTGCACTTCCACAGAGGCTTCGGCAACAGGACAGCGCGCCATCAAGCGGTAACTGCCCTCCAAAACTTCCGCCGAGGGTGGCTCTAGGGGCAACCACGCGCGATCGCCCTCCTTTTGCAGTAAAAACTCCCATCTGCCCATAGTTCATTTTCACTCTGCCACTGCCTAGGATATTGCACAGAAGACGCTACATTATGCAATCTTCGATGCCAATTTAGACCGCCGGAAATGCCACTTGCACCAATGAAACATCATCACTGCCAAAGGCATGGGCCGCTGCATGGGTCTGCACTTGGGCCATTAATTGGGGCAATGAGGGCACGGAATCTTGGGTGTGGGCAGCCATGAGCAAGGCCCTAAAGGCTTCGAGTCCCCAAACTTTATTGTCGGTTGTTTCAAACTCGTAGATGCCGTCACTAAAGAGGTAGAGAACTGCCGGGCTAGGCACCGCAATCGTTGCTTCCGTGAAGGCCATGTCCGCAAACATGCCAATGGGAATTCCCGGTGTCTTCAGGAGGGTAGCTTGCCATTGGTCAGCCTCACGGGTGAGCAGGAGTGCCGGCGGGTGTCCCCCACTGGCATAGGTCAATTGCCGGGTTTGGCGATCGTACACGCCGTACCAAATCGTGAAATACTTTTCCTGCTGATCTGTCATTTGGAAGCCGCTGTTGAGGGCTTCGAGGACTTGGGCAGGGTGTAGATAATCAAAGCTGCCACTGGTTTGCTCCCGCGTTGTACTGCGCAGCAGGTTCAAGACAGAGACCGAAGGCAGCGCAGCGCCTAAGCCATGTCCTGAAACATCGAGAATGTGGAGCACTAGATAGCGATCGCCGACCCAAAAAAAGTCAAAGCAATCCCCACCTAACTGACTGGAGGGCAAGAAGTAGTAGTTAATCTTACAGGGAGCCTCTTGGGGTGCCGGCAAGAGCGATCGCACATAGGCAGCGGCTTCGTGGAGTTCAGCCTCTAGGAGTTGTTTTTGCTTGAGCAGGTCTTGGTTGAGTTGATAAAGACGCAAGCCTGCTTGAATGCGTGCCCGCAGTTCGTTAGGATCAATGGGCTTTGACAAAAATTCATCGGCACCGGCATCCAAGCCCTGAATGCGGTCTTCCACCTCCCCTTTGGCAGTGAGCAGGACAAAAAAACTGCGGGAGAGTTCCTGATCTTGCTTGATTTGACGGCAGACCTCTAGGCCGTCGAGTTCGGGCATCATCCAATCACAGATGATCAGAGCCGGTTTCTCGGCAGTGGCGATCGCAATCCCCTCGCGGCCATGACTTGCCACGGCGACCTCGTAGCCCAGATCTTTGAGGGTTTTCCGCAGCAAGAGGCGGGTGGTGGGATCATCATCAATAACCAGAATTTGATAGGGCCGGCGATCGCCACTCATAGCCTAATTCTTAAAATCTCCCCCTAGTGTATCCCAAGGGCCTTGGCTATTTTTGTATCCGCTTGGGATCAAGAGCATCCCGCAGGCCATCGCCGACAATGTTGAAACAGAGCACCGTGAGCACAATCAGTGTGGCCGGTGCCCAAACGAGCCACGGCTGCAAGACTAAGATTGAGGCATTCGTGGCCAAAGAGAGCATATTGCCCCAAGAGGGATCCGGCTGCTGAATCCCTAGACCAATGAGGCTCAGGACGGATTCCGCCACAATAAAGCTGGGAATGGAGAGGGTTGCGGCAATAATCACGTAGGTCGCTGTCTGGGGAATAATATGCCGCACAATAATGTAGAGCGATCGCCCCCCCATGAGCTGCGCTGCTTGCACAAAGGCCATCTCCTTGATACTGAGCACTTGACCGCGAATCACCCGAGCCAGCCCCGCCCAATTCACAAAAGCGGTAATAACGGTAATGAGCAGGAAGCGCTCACCACTCCTGAGTCCCGCAGGGAGAACCGCCGCCAGAGCCACCAGCAGATAGATTGTCGGCAGCGTCATCAATACCTCAACGCCCCGCATCAAGACTGCATCTAGCCAGCCGCCAAAGTAGCCAGAAATCGCCCCCACAAGGGTGCCAATGGGAAAGGCGATCGCCACCCCCACAAGGCCAATACTGAGGCTAATGCGGGCACCAAAGAGGAGCCGACTCAACTGATCGCGACCTTGGTCATCCGTTCCTAAAAGATTCAGGTAGCCCTTGCCCACCGTGCCAAAGAGATGGCGATCGCAAGGAAACCCCGCAAAAATCGTCCGTGGCTCGAGTTGGGGATTTGTGAGACTCCAGCGTGTCGGCAGGGGCAAGGTAATTTCCAAGAAGCGGTAGGCGCTGCCCTTGACAAAGAGGCGAATGGGTGAGGGTTCCTCCCAGTCAACGATAAGGGGTCGCTTGCCCGTCTCCAAACTGACAGGCCCCAAGCGGGTGGGATAGACATGGGGACCTATCCACCGACCCGCCGGGGTGCGCCAGTAAATGCGGGTGGGCGGTAACAGGGCACCGTCCACTTGAAAGGCATAGGGACTATAGGGCGCTACAAAGTCAGCGGCAATTGCCAGCAGGTACAGCGTCAGCAACATCCCTAAACTAAACATCACCAGAGGATTACGCCGCAATGTTTGCCAAGGAGTCATTCGTCACTTATCCCCCAGAGTATTGGTACTATACACTAATAATCGATGGATTCTCCGGTGGATTGAATCCCAAAACCTACCCCGTCCCGTGTTTTGGGAGAGGTATTCTGCTGTGCGGTGATGTAATAAAAATTAACAAACTAATACAAAATCACTTTTGTTGTTAAATAGACTTGGTATAATTACCCGATTATATTAATTAATGTAAATTAACGCATTGTTAAAAGGATTACCATATGGATCGAATAAAGAGGTAGCTTAGTACAAATCAATCACTTTAGCGATTTTTTGAAAAACCTAATCGTGAACTATAAAGTATCGGCACCGCCTAATTCAAGAAGAACTCACAGTCCTTTTCGCAAACATGGGATGCAGGAAGGGGGATAATTCTCTTCCACCTTGGCTTTCACAATTTTGAGCGTGTGCCACCGTTGGGAAAAGGTCTGGAGTTACTTTACTGATTGATTTGAATAGCGTTCTGGTAGAGGAAATATAGAGCGGATGGAAAAAAACAAGCCCCTAACTGGTAAAGCACTTCTACAGCGATTAAATGAACTGGGTTCTGTGTCTCCCAAGGAAGCCGCAAAACTCTGTGGCTACTGCCGGATAACAAAATCAGGTGAGGTGCGTGTCAACTTAGGGAAGTTTTATGAGGCGGTACTTGCCGCTAGGGGAATAAAAGTAGAGTCATCGGAAGAAGAGGTCAATCATCAATCAGGACGGGGGCGATCGCCCTCCTATCGGGTCAAAGTGCACCAAAATGGCCAGATTGTCATTGGTTCAGCCTATACAAAAGCCATGAACCTAAAGCCGGGGGACACGTTCAAAATTAAGCAGGGCTATAAACATATTCATCTGTATCTCATAGATGCAGAAGAGGTGGATGGCACTGCAACAGAGTAATCACTGGTTCGCCCTGATTATCGGCAATAGTCGGCAGCACTGGGCGCTCTTTAGCGGTGAGCACTTAAGCCAAACTTGGCACCTCACCCCTGGGGAATTTGCTCACAACCCTGCCCAAGACTATCCCAACCTCCCCTGTTGGGGTGCGAGTGTCGGTTCTCTGCCCCTGCACCAAGTTTATCCAACAGCGATCGCCCTTACCCTGAAGGATATTCCCATTCCGCGGATGTATCCAACCCTAGGCATTGACCGTGCCCTTGCCCTCTGGGGCGCGCTGCAGGTCTATGGCGCACCGGTGTGTGTTGTGGATGCAGGCACTGCTCTAACGCTGACCCTAGCCAACGCTCGTGGCGAATTTGCGGGCGGCGTGATTCTCCCCGGCCTCGGATTAATGGCGCGGGCACTGGCGGAGTACACGGCAGCTCTACCCTGCGTAGCTTTTCCCACAGAAGCCCCGCCCCGTTGGGGCACCACTACCAACACAGCCATTGAAAGCGGTCTTTACTACGGCACTGCCGCCATTTTACACGCCTACCTTGGCGCCTTTTTTGAGGAGTACGCCCAAGGGACGCTGGTTGTGACCGGGGGCGATCGCTCCTTGATTAGTCAACTGTTAAAAACATTTCTAGACCCACACCGCTGGTGCGAGGATGATCATCTTGCCTTTTGGGGTATCCGCGCTCTCCGCAACTCAACCGCTAAGATAGAGATGCAACCAATGGAAAGGATTGACTAATTCAGGCAATGGAGCGGCGTCATGATTTTACGGATTTAGCCTTGGGACTGGTCTCTGCCCAGAGCTTTCCGGCGATCGTTGGCATTGCCGATCACATGCTTAAATCCTCTGATGTGCTCCTTGTGGGCTACGAAAAAATTGGCAGTGGCCACTGTACGGCCATTGTGCGCGGCCGAATTGCCGATGTCCGCCTTGCGGTGGAAGAAGGCGCCGAACGGGCGCAGCAATTTGGTCAAGAACTCAGTACCTTGGTCATTCCAAGGCCGGATCCCAACCTTGAGAAAATTCTCCCCATTGGGAGTCTGCTGGCCCAGATTGCCTCTAAACATCGCGGCCATCGCCTCAGTAGCCATGCAGTTGGTTTATTGGAAACACGGGGATTTCCGGCCATGGTGGGGGCGGCGGATGCCATGCTCAAAGCAGCGGATGTGATGCTGACCGCCTATGAAACCATTGGCGCCGGTCTGTGTACAGCTATTATTCGGGGTACGGCCTCCAATACGGCGATCGCCCTTGAAGCAGGGATGGCAGAAGCCGATCGCATTGGGGAACTCCATGCTGTAATGCTAGTGCCCCGTCCCCTTGAGGATTTGGATCAATCCTTGCCCTTGGCACCGGCTCTGCAAGGCGAGCTGCAACCCCTGCGGCTACCCCTCACCCTCAAGCAAAAAGAGGGCGAACCCCTTGCCCTTCAAGGTACCGCTCAAGAAAGTGTGGCCGTAGCAGCCCCGGCCGAAACGGTGCCCGTCGAACCCCCGGCCAATCCCTGACCCGCAATCCAGCCCGTTGTCCACGCACTTTGTAGGTTAAAACCCCCCGTCACACCATCAATATCGAGAATTTCCCCCGCGAGGAACAGACCTTCCCAGCAACGACTGGCCATTGTCTTGAAATCTACTTCCTTGAGCAACGCCGCCACGGGTGACAAACTCCCCTTTGAAAGTGCCCTGGCCAGCGATCGCGAATGAACCTTGGTGTAACGCCTCCGCCAAGGCCAGCAGTTGTTTTTTACTGAGATGTGCCCAAGGTTGCTCGGCGGGGATTCCCACGGTGGTTGTCCAGTAGCTCCAGAGGCGACGCGGCAAGGGAAAGGGACAATGGTTGGCGATCGCCCGCTTGGGGGCATGGGTACGACAGGCTGCCAACTCCGCTTGAAGCTGCGGCAGCGACAGAGGGGGGAGCCAATTCACAACCAAGGTGCCGCGATAGTGGTGCGCCGCCAAGGCATGCGTCTCCCATGCCGAGAGTTTCAAGACCACAGGGTCACTGAAGCCCCCGCGCCTCAAACCAGGCGATTGTGTCTTGGGGTTGAAAGCGACTAAAGGCACCCCGTAAGGCCTGACCGCCACGGGGTATAGTGTTGCACAACGGCGACGGATTAAAACAGTGGTGGGTGACACTACAGCGGCCACCGCCAGAGATGCGGACTTTATTCAGTGCCGTTGTCCCAGCTTCTAAAATAGTCACGCGATCGCGGGGATTCGCCGTAGCACAGGCGATTGCCCCTAAAAATCCAGCGGCACCACTGCCGATAACCAAAATGTGCCGACCCACGATCAAGATTCCAAGGGCGAAGGATGGGTATTTTCATCTTTGCCGTTGCGATCGCGCGCCCAGTGAAGCTGCTGATGCAACCGCCCCACAGCAATCCCCTCTGCGGCCATGAGGTTGAGCACCCGCCGCCGAAACTCCCGCCCCACAGCCCATTGTTGTCCCGCTTGTGTCTTAATCCAGATGCGCACGAGTAAGCCACTGGCGGTAATCTGATCAATCCCTAAAATCTCCGGTTGCTCCAACATCTTGAGTTGCCACTCAGGTTCTTCGTAAAAACGGATACTTAGGTCATTGAGCAAGGACAACAGGCGATCGGGATTGGTCTCCACATCTACCCACAGTTCAAGATTCACCCGCGACCAAGTACGGGTTAAATTGGCCACCTTGGTAATCGTACTATTGGGAATGGTAATCAGCTTACCCTCCGCGTTGCGCAACTGCGTAATGCGTAAATTCAAGTTTTCCACCATGCCTGAATAGGGTTCAATTTCCACCACATCGCCAATGCCGTACTGATCCTCCCAGACAATGAGCAGACCATTGATGATGTCCTTGATCAAGTTTTGCGACCCCAAGGAAATGGCCAAGGCTAAAAAGCCTCCCACCGCCAAGATGGAGGAAACCGGCATCCCTAAAGAGCCAAGGATGACTACGAGTCGAGTGAGATAGATCACGGCGGTCTTACAACTGCGCATCACCTCCACCGTGGTGCTCACCCGCAGGGTTCTGCGCTGCGTATCGGCAAACCTGAGCAGATTATTTTGCTCCCAGAATACCCGAAGGCGATCAAAAGCCAAGTCAGCAAATTGATTCAGCAGCCCCGTGCCAAACCACACCACCATCCACAGAATGGGCAGGCCATAGACTTGGGAACTTAGCCAGCGGGTCATGGGAAAGAGGCGCAAAATTGCCGCTAAACCAAGCAGCCACAGAGCGACTTGTCCCCACAACAGCAGATACCGCACGAGGCTAATCAGCTGGATGCGTTGCTTGAGAAAGAACTGGTGTTGTAGATGCGGCAGGAGAGATAAAACCCACTCTGGTTCTGGGGTTTCAGGGGGAGTTGTGTCGAGTTGCTGTTGCAGATGCTGGCGTTGCCGAATAAGAAACCGCTGCACAATCCATAAGATTAAACTTGCCCCTGCCACTGTGAAAAAGGTAAGAACGGCCTGCTTAGCTTGCGCCACCAACGCTGCATAGGTGCGTTCCTGAATTGCTCGGTTCATCTGCTCTTGCAAAATATCCCGCCACTGCTGCGCGAGGGTGTCGGGAGGCAGTTGATGGTAGTCGCTGTCGGCTTCTGTTACCGTCAGCAGGCGAGTGGTGCGTTCGGCTTGACCAATGCGGGCACTGATGACCAGCACATTATTGAGGCGGGCAACACCGATGTTCACCAATTCTGGCGATCGCCGTCTGCGGTCAAGGGCACTGTGGAGCACCCGCCGTAGATTGGATTGAATGAGTTCGGCTCGCACTTCAACGGGAATTACATTGCCGGGATGGGCGCGATCGCGAACCGTCGGCGCAGCAATTGTAAAAAGACTACTGCCATCAAAGCGGACATCGGTAATTTCCAGTTCACCAAGGCGGGTGACGCCGGGGGGTGTAGGGACAACTGGGGTTTGGCTAATTCCCGGTAGCGCAACCTGAGCAACACTGATCCACGGGGAGAGAAGGGTGAAAAAAAACGCCACGAGGGCAATCGCCCCCCACCGCCATCGTCGTTGATGCACGTTGATCATCCGCTCGTACTGATCTGTAGAGCCACAATTGCCAAAGCTATCCTCTGGCCTTTTGAAGGACTCACTCAGCTCAAGGTTCCCGAGGGGCGATCGCCAAAATTGCCGGGAACGCGCTCCCTCGCCACATCGCGAATCAAGGCAAGACGCGAGGCAATGTAGCACTCCAGATGATGGCGCTGGCTGTGCTCGAGGGGATACACATCACTAAACTGTGCCACCAGCCATCCCTGTAGGGTGTGGTCATCCATGCTCAACAATCGTCCCACCTGTGCTTGCTCAACAAAGTGCCAGAACTGCCGAAGGAGAGAGGGGGTCATACTTGCCCTCCTTTTAAGGTTTTCTTTAGATTTTGCCTCTCTACTACCATACGTTGCCCCTTGGCAATTGGGGCGGAATCTGCCAAAGCTGCAATTAAAGTTAGGAAATCCACATTAAGTAATGTAAATTTCTGTTGTGTTTTCTAAAGCCCCTCTGCCTACCCACCTCTGATGCTTTGGGGAGAAATCCCTAACGGTAGGGCGGTGAACCGCTAAAATAATAAGGCTTTACCAATATACTCACAAACCATTGGGGTCTATGCGCACACACTACTGTGGCGATGTTCGGCTAACGGATGTCGGAACAAGGGTCACCCTCTACGGTTGGGTGGATCGGCGGCGAGATCACGGCGGCGTTATCTTTATTGATTTGCGCGATCGCTCCGGCATTGTCCAAATTGTCAGTGACCCCCAGCGTACTCCCGATGCCTATGCTCAAGCCGATCGCCTGCGCAGTGAGTATGTGGTGAAAGTCATTGGTCGGGTCAGCCAGCGTCCGGCGGAGTCTGTCAATCCGAAATTGGCCACGGGCGACGTTGAGATCTACGCCGATCACATTGAGGTGCTCAATACGGTGCGCCAGCAACTCCCCTTTGCCATCTCCAGCAGCGAGAATGAACAGGTGCGCGAAGAGGTGCGGCTGCGCTACCGCTACCTTGATCTGCGGCGGGAACGGATGGCCAGAAATTTGCAGTTGCGCCATCGGGTTGTTCAAGCTATGCGGCGGTTCCTCGAGGATGAGGCGGGTTTTATTGAAGTGGAAACGCCCATTCTCACCCGCTCGACGCCGGAGGGTGCCCGCGATTACTTAGTGCCCAGTCGCGTGAATCCGGGGGAATGGTTTGCTCTTCCCCAGTCGCCCCAATTATTCAAGCAGTTGTTGATGGTGGCGGGGTGCGATCGCTACTACCAGATTGCCCGCTGCTTTCGCGATGAAGACCTGCGTGCCGATCGCCAACCCGAATTTACCCAACTGGACATGGAAATGAGCTTCATGGATCAAGACGAAATTCTTGATCTCAACGAAGCCCTCATTTGCCACATTTTCAAAACCGTAAAGGGGATTGATCTACCCCGCCCCTTTCCCCGCTTGACTTATCAAGAGGCCATGGATCGCTATGGCACCGATAAGCCCGACACCCGCTATGGCCTCGAACTCGTAGATGTCTCTGATATTCTCAAAGACTGCGGTTTCAAGGTCTTTAGTGGGGCGATCGCCCAAGGGGGGGTGGTGAAAATTTTGCCCATTCCCCACGGCAACGATCGCATCTCCAATGTGCGGATTAAACCCGGCGGCGATCTCTTCCAAGAGGCCACTGCTGCCGGTGCCAAAGGGCTGGCCTACATTCGTGTTCGCGATAACGGCGAGATTGACACGATTGGCGCCATCAAGGACAACCTTTCCTCAGAGCAAAAGGCCACGCTTCTAGAGCGCACCGGTGCCCAGCCGGGGCATTTACTCCTCTTTGGGGCCGGGGACACCGGAACCGTCAATAAAACCCTCGATCGCCTGCGCCAGACCATTGCCCGCGAATTTAATCTCATTGATCCTACGGCGTTCCATCTTCTGTGGGTAGTTGATTTTCCCATGTTCGAGTGGAATGCCGAAGAAAAGCGCCTTGAGGCGCTGCACCATCCTTTTACTGCTCCTCATCCCGCTGACTTGGATGATCTCAAAACCGCCCGTGCCCAAGCCTATGACCTGATCTTCAACGGCTACGAAGTGGGCGGCGGCAGTTTGCGCATCTATCAGTCGGAGTTACAGCGCCGCGTCTTTGAAACCATTGGCCTTGATGAAGCGGCGGCTCAAGAAAAATTTGGTTTTCTGTTGGAGGCCTTTGAATTTGGCGCTCCTCCCCACGGCGGCATTGCCTATGGTCTAGATCGTCTCGTCATGCTCCTAGCGGGTGAAGACTCCATCCGCGACACGATCGCCTTCCCGAAAACCCAGCAAGCGCGTTGTCTCCTCACCGGTGCCCCCAGCCCCGTGGAACCGCAGCAACTCAAGGAACTCCATGTGACGCCCGCCAAAGCCGCAAAAAAAGTCTAGGCACGCAGATGCGTTGGCCGATTCCATACTCCCTCTGGCAGCCACTCTCCCTTAAGCTGCCGCACGTCCTCAATCCTCATGAGGTACGCCCCTGCCGTGCCTAGGGGGTGATAATTCAGGTCATACACCGGCACTTCTTGGCGAGTATAGGGATTCAGGTGGGGAGGCAACTGAGGGTTATAGCCTTCAAAGGCATCGAGTCGCGCCAATACGTTGGGAGGGGGGTCATCAAAGATCAATAACTCTCCCCGTACCCACCCTTCTTCAGCCGTGAGAGCGGGATACCCCATTGGCAGATGATAAAGGCGGCCTCTTACCAACGCCGGTTGATGCTCACTTAGCCAAGGCCGACAGAGGGTGTCATGGGGTTGATAGCCGGGTTTGAGGGTGCCATAGACAAAAAGGCGTAGTAGCGTCATGTTGTCAAGGAATGAGTCAATTAGCGAGTTTCATATAGGTTTGCCCTGACGAATTCCAAACTGCCGTCGGCAATTAACTGCACAGCGATCGCCAGAATAAAAAATCCGAGAATCCGGGTGAGTGCCCCCACACCAGTTTTGCCCCACTTTCGCAGGAGTCGTTCGCCCAAAGCAAGGCAAACATAGACCACACCGCCAAAAAGACCAATCCCCAGCAGACAACCAAGATACTCTTCCCAAACTTGGCAGCGCGTGGATAGGGTCATGGTCACGCCGATCGCCCCCGGCCCACTAATCAAAGGAACAGCCATTGGTGTAAACGTAATATCCTCTTTGTCAATTGCTTCTGCGTGCTCCTGAAACGTCAAGCGTTGGTGAGAAGTTACCATTTGCCAAGCAGTGTGAGCCACAATCAGTCCTCCCGCAATACGCACCACAGCTAAGGAAATTCCGAAGAAGCTGAGGATAAACTTACCCACCAGAAAGAATGTGACTAAAACGGCAAAGACATTGAAGGCAATTTGCTGAGCTTCTTGGCGACGGTATTTGGCGGGATGTTTCGCCGTAAGAGTACAAAAGATGGGAATGGCACCAATGGGATCGGCAATTGGAAACAAGGCAGCCAGGGTTCCCAGCAAAAAAGAGAAGGTTGGATGTACCATTGATGTTTTTTGCAAAAATCAAGTATTGAGCACAGCAATAATCTCATGGCTAATGGAGCGCAGTTGATTGCGCAGGTCTGCGCTGGGAAGATTGTGCCCGCTAAACACCCCCTGACCAATACTGCTGAAACGCCACTGCTCACTCATATAGCTAAAACCCACAATCTCTAGACCAATGGCACGGCGGCGAGGAGAGTCTGGATCGCCATGGAGGCGGATTTGCAGGAGTAAACTGCGGGCTTGCCAGCGGCGACTCCAACCGGGGAGGTGAAAGCCAATGTCAATTGAATCCGGATCCACCCAGTGGCGGGTGTGGGGGTCATCGGCCCAAGGGTGCAGGTCTGCCCGCAGATCGGGACTGCACTGCTTGAAGAGGTGGAGGATCGCTCCCAATTTACTGGCCATCTGCACCGTCACTGCCTGCTCTGCTGCATTCACTGCGGTTCTCTCCACAACACTGTTGTTCCCAAGGTTAGCGAGGGGAAACGGCTTGATCAACTTTAGGGGTGGGTGGGGGTGCTAAGGGACGCTCAAGGCGGGGTTGCCCCACCGAGTAGCTCAGGGCATAGCTTTGCACCAAAAGCCAAAACCACAGTTGCGGTGCCAAGGGTTCAAGCCACGGTTGACACCAGCGTATCAAGGGGGGAAGCCAGAAACCAAAGAGGGCATGGTACAGGGCATCTAAGCTAAAACTGAGGTAGCTGTGCAGCCAACGCAGCAGATCCCAAGGCCCCACCATTTCGTAGATCCACCAGAGAAGGCCGGGATTTTGCCAAGCAGCTCGCAGTGCCATGCGGTTAAAGGGAAGCCAACCGGTGCGGTCTTTAATAAAGCGATCAGCCAGTTCCGGCGATTCTTGCCCAAGGATGCCAAAGAAGGTGTTGAGCATGGCATTGACGCGCGCCGGGGGGAGGGGGCGATCGCTAGGCACCATCATTCCCCGCGAAAAGAGCCAAGTCACGGCTGTATTGCTTTGGTAGGCGCGAATTTGGTTGAGGAATGGTTGTTGCACAAGGTCGTGACGCAGGGCGGTGTCCAGCAGATCCGTCAAGCGCGGCAGGTTGCGCACCAGGGAGCCAAAACCGGTAAATACCAAGGGAGACTGGAGCGAGGCGGCATCCCCAATGGCCAAGACGCGATCAAAGGCCACGGCGCGATCGCCCCGATGGTGGCTAAAGTAGCCGGGAATGTAACCAAAGGTCGGTTTGACCCAAGTCAGTTGGTCTAAATCGCAGCGGCGGTACTCCGGCAAAATCGTAAAGAAGTCTTCGTAAAGTTCCAGTAAAGAGCCGGGAAACGCTGGCTGAATGCGGTGGTAGTGAAAAAGATAAATCGTGCGCTCTTCCCCTGATCCCGGAAACAGTTCCCAAATGAGTTGCCGTCCTCGGGAAATATCGCCATGGCTAAAGAGCACATCGCCGTAATCGCCATCCCAAACTTGGGGGGCAATTCCTTTGACGATCGCTCCCACGGTGGGACACACGCTATCAAAAGCCCGACCGCCGTTGAGTTGCCGCGCAATGGGGGAGGCAGTACCCATCGCATCCACCAGAACACGGGCGATCGCCTGTCGCGGTGCTTGGGTCTGGCGATGCTGTGCTTGCACCACCACACCATTGGGATGAATCGTGGCCCTCTCAAATTCCGTCCAATCCCAAATCTCACCGCCCGCTTGGCGCAGTTTCTCTCCACATAGATGCAAGAATTTTGCCGAGTCGAGGGCAATGTTGAGCACGGTTGGGGTGTGCAGTACAGGTGCCCGACAATGGGGAGGGCTAGTGGCATCAAAGAACTTGTTAAAGCCATCGCGGTACTCGCGGGCAATCAGGCTCTCAAACTCCGCAGCCGTAAACAAGCCCAGATCAATCAGGCTCTGAAATTCCATGCGGGAGATATTCCACTCGCGATTCATACGGCCAAACGGCAACCGTTCAATCACCAGCACCCGATAGCCCAACCGCGCCATCACTGCTGCATGAACCACCCCCAAAGCGCCCCCCACATAGACTAAGTCATAGCTCGGCGTCTCACAAAGCGTTGTTGCCCTGTGCAGAACAGGAACAGGGGGAGTGGGCTGTTGTACCCCTTGACGCCAGCGCTGTTCCCACCAATAGACGCGCTCTAGATCTGCCTCACCTTGGGGCATGCGTTGGAAGTATTTCACCGTCAGCGGATAGCGATCGGCCAAGGCTTCAAAAATGCTCTGGCCCGCAGGCCAAGGGGGGAGAACCTCAGGTTGCAGAGGAAAGGCCAAACGCAGCGCTCGCTGGAGTTGTTGGACACAGGCACGCTCCTGGGGAAAAGGCTGCTCTCCCCAGCGCATCACCTTGAGATACGTAGTACGCTGCACACTCCAAAAAAAAATGGCGAGTTCTGTAGGACTATTGGGAACCTGCCAACAGCCGCCACTGCTTTTGGGGACAAGGGTGCCTAAACGTGGCTGAAAAGTGTGGTGTAGCCAGCGAATGACTGCTGGGGTATCGGGCGTGGGTACCTCAAGGTATAGGAGTTCTTGCATTTTGTTTCAAAAGTCTGCTAGGGAGCTTGACAAGGGCACAATTTGGCGTAAACTGCACTGTACTAAACAGTTTAAGAGAGTTTACGATTTCTCAGAATTCCCCTGTTGCCCTATGCATTATCCCATTCCAAGGACTCTTGAAGAAATGGCGGCCCTCAGCCAGCAGCCGGTTAGTGAAGAGGTGGTTGCCGCAGCGATCGCCGGCGTAACTATGATTTGCCGTGCCCAAGGCCACAGTCTGACCCAGATTCAGGAATGGGTACTTGCAGAGGATGACCTACTGGATCGCAAAACACGTCAATGGCTCAGTGAAGCCGTAGAAGTTGCGTGGTTAACCATTGATACCGTCGCAGTGACGACTCGCCGTGAGGGCGATTGCTAGGGCATCAGCAGCATCATCGGGCTGGGGTAGGTGGCTGAGATGGAGTTCCCGTTGCACCGCCTGTTGCATGTCCATTTTCGTGGCATTGCCATAGCCGGTGAGAGCTTGCTTCACTTGGGGAGGAGTGAATTCCATGAGGGGACAGTGGAGTTGACTGAGCACTAAAAGAATCACACCCCGCGCTTGAGCAACCAGAATTGTGTGACTCATTTTGTAGAAGAAGAGCCGCTCCAAAGCCACCCAATCCGGTTGGAGGGCGGGAATGAGGGTGTGCAGATCGCTGTAGAGACTCTGGAGGCGATCGCCCATGGGGGTATGGGCAGGGGTAGTGATGACGCCAAAATCACACACTTGGCAGGTGTTGCCCTGCACCTCAATACAGCCATAGCCAAGGGTAGCAAGGCCGGGGTCTAAGCCAAGGATGCGCACACCTTCTAGTTTGCAATGCCGGTCAACAGATCTAAAATCGGCTTCGCCATCCAGTGTAGCCCCACCTTCAGTTGGTGTTCTAGGGTAGGCATGCGGTAGAGATAAGCCAGTCGCCGCGCCAAGTAGGCCAGCGGGCCATCAAGGGTCAGTCCCAGACCGGCCAAGGCGGCGCGATCGGTGCCCAGGGTGAGCATTTCACCGAGGTGGGAATAACGACAGGGAAGGAGGGGGCGATCGCTCAGACTTGCCCAAAGATTCCAAGCGGCATAATCTGCCTGCTGGAACGCCGCTTGGGCTGTGTGGGGAATGGCTTGTCCTTGGTCATCCACCGCATCCGCAGCGTCTCCAAGGGCAAAAATCTCTGGGTGATCCAAAACTTGGAGTGTGGGCATCACCTGAAGGCGACCCGTCGCTGTTTTGGGCAAGTCAAGGGCAGCAATCACGGGTGAAACCGCTGTCCCCACCGTCCACAGCACAATATCCACAGGCAGCTCATCCACGCGGTCTTTGTATTGCAGCGAAATGCGATCTGCTGTCACCGCCACAGGGGTTGTCTCTAAATCAATCCACACCCCACGGTCTTCGAGGGCGCGCAGAGCCGCCCTGCGATTAAACTTTGGGGAAGACTTGAGAATCTCAGGGTTGCGATCCACAAGGCGAATGCGCCCGCGGCTCCCCAAGCGCTCTGCGAGTTTACAGGCCAATTCCACCCCACTTGGCCCTGCACCCACCACCACAACCCGAATGCGATCGCGATCGGAGCGCTCGCACCGTTGCAGCACCTCCTCTAGGCGGTAAGCATCCCCAAGGGTACGGAAGGTCAAGGCGTACTCCGCCACACCGGGGATGCTATTCTTTGGGGTTTCCCCCCCTAGGGCGAGAACCAGTTTTTCATAGGTGAGAGGGTTGCCCTCGCTCAAGTGCACCGTTTTTGTCTTGAGATCGACAGCGGCCACCGTTCCCTGATGAAAAACCACGGGAGTCTCCTTGAGCAACTCCACAAAAGGCGGCGCAATTTCCCATGCCTGTAGCTCCCCAGTAATCAGTTCATAGAGCAGGGGGGTAAACACAAAGCGATCGCTGTGATCGACAAGGGTGATCTCTGGAGAGGAATCCCAAGGGAATTGGGCAAGTCGTAGGGCGGTATAAAGCCCACCAAAGCCACCACCGAGAATGCAAATTTGACTAGTCACTGCTGATTCTGTCATGACGCTGTCCCCCTCAGTATAACTTGCGCCCCTGTGAGGTCAGCAATTTGTGGCACGGCTAGAGTCGCGTTCAGGGTCGGATCCGGCAACAATGGGCGATCGCGCCGCAGCCAAATTGCTTGCAGACCAGCGCCTTGGGCACCGAGAACATCCTCCTCCCAACTATCGCCAATATGCCACACCTGAGAGGTCGGATAGGGGGTCACTGCCCGCTCAAAGATGAGTCGATCCGGTTTTGCCGCTCCCACTTCACTGGAAATCCATACCCCCTTAAAAAACGGCACTAACCCCAAGGTCTCTAAAATACCGTACAAACGGCTATCAAAATTTGACACCACCCTCAAGGGAATGCCCTGCGCTTGCCAATCTGTCAAAACAGGTAAGACATCCCCATAAAGCACCCACGGTTCAGCCGTGGCATAGTAGGCAAAGACCGGGGCAAAAAACGTATCAAAATCGGCAAATTGATCCAGCACGCCCGCACGTCGAAACGTGTCTGCCGCAACCGCTTGCCACCATTTGAATTCAGCCTCTGAGCGTTGGGGGGCCTCCAGATAAGGAAAAGCACAAGGGGGGGCAGCCTTAAAGGCCTGAAAAAACGCCACATCCAGTGCTGCTGGATCCACTTGAACCCCCACTGCCGCAGCAAAACGGCCATAGGTAGTACCTACGGATTCCCTGAGGCCGAAGAGCGTCCCAACCGCATCGAGGGTAATGAGTTGAGGCGGCTCAAGCGGGCGCATCGGAACTGGCATCCACGACAGGGGGAGAAGCGGCTTGCTGGGCACGTCGCTTGCGTTCTTGCTCCACCAGTTCCTTCATTAGACTGCGAGCCTGATTCATTTTGTCAAGGTTACTGCGGTAGAGTTCAAGATCGCGCTTGACTTTCTCAATGGGTAGTTTAACCAGCGGTGCCAATTGATCCAATGTTTCATTGAGATTTGCTGTTACATTCCCCGCCAACTGCTGCAAAAAGGCATACAGTCCCACGGCATGGAGGCGGCTATATTTCCCCTCATGGTTGAGGCTGTGCAGGGGAGCACTGGGGTTGTCGCTGCCGAGTTCCTCCAGAATTTGACTGAGGGAGCAGCCTTGGTATTGTTGCCAGCGGGCGGCATCTTCCCTGAGCTGTTGGGGGTCCATTTCCTCAGCCACACAGAGGGCATGAAAAATATTGGCGCGATCGTCCGCGGGCCGATACCCCTCCATAAACTGGTCAAAGGCGGTAACCACCCCTAGAGCAAAGAGAGGAGAGTAGCGAAACTCTATATTGACGCGCAGCAGATGAATTTCAACCAGCAGTTCCTCAATAAAGCGGCGGTAGATCGAGTGAATGGGACGCCTGTGAGCTGCATAAAAGGCGCGTTTGGTATCAGAGACAGTTCGAGGATTTTGCACAAGCTCTGCCGATATTCGTTAAAAAATGTCATGATTCTTTACTATTATTGCCCATTGCGCTTTCCCAATCAATGATGCGTCCTGAGCTTGCCCTCGTAACCGCGGCGAATTCTATGCCTGCCATGACACCCTTGAAGCCCTATGAACCTGAGCGCAGGTTTTACCAAGGCCTGCTGCAAATTGCCGTGGCCTGCCATCACCTAAGTCGGGGTAACCAACGGGGAGCAATTTTGCTGTTGGGGGAAGGGCGGAGTGCGCTCCAGACTGTTGCGGCCTAGACTTGACAACCTTTTTGACAAGCGTGGCGGAGAGACCCCCCTTGATGCAGAGCCGAAAATTCAACTGCATCTTGCTGTTGCCGAATCGCCAGATTCAGCCTAGAACCCGAGATCCCTTAAAACTCAAGTTCATCCTCTTCAGAGACTTCAGCAATGGGGGTGTCTGGACTTTCTTCTGCATCGGGTAAGTGAATCACCACGCCGTTAAAGAAGCGCGCCAGTTTTTCAGCGGATTCCCGCACCCGATCGGGCGCAGTAGAGGGAGGGGCAGGGGTTGGTACTGGTGGCGGGGGGGGTGGGACAGCGGTGGGTTGCGGCGGCTCCTTGGCTTTTGATGCAGGGTTGGTTTTGTGGGGCGGCGGGGCAATCTCCAAGACAACTCTGATGCGGCGGCCTAAAACTTGGGAAAAGGCGGCTTCAATTTTGGCTTGGTTATTTTTCGTCATGTTTAACAGCGGTTGATTGACAATGCCGATGTGCACCTCGCGATCGCTCACCCGTCGCAGATGACCATGCTGCGAAAGCAGCGCATAGGTACTCATTTGCATCTGCTGCAAGAGCTGGAGTGCTTCATGCCACACGCCTTCGGTATTTTCTGCCTGCGGTTCGGTTGGAGCAACCCTCTCTTTAGTGTCCTTAGAGTCGTTGGGGGCTTTGATTTGAATGTCTTTAATTTGAGCCTGTTGAACTTCCGACCCCTTGGGGGGGGTAGGTGACGGTTCAGTCCTAGGGGGCAAGAGACCGGCAGTCGGCGTTCCATTCGGCACCGTGGATTGTGCCCCTGTCTCCGTGATTAGCCCCAAAATGCTGATTTCCAGCCAGAGACGGGGTTGATTGCTCTGTTTAATTTGGCTTTCACAGGTGCGCAGGTGCTGTTGGGCTTGCAGAATCTCTTCCACAGACCACGCCTCGGCCAAGGCAATCAGTGCCTGCCAAGTTTCTGCGGTGAGCGCCACCAAGTCCTGCCGTTCAGGAACCGTTTTCGCCAAGAGTAAATCGCGGTAGAGACCGGCCAAATTTTGCAGAATTGTCAGCGGATCGCGCCCCCGCTCCAGTAACCGGCGGGTCTGTTCGAGAATCGCCACCGCATCTCGTTGGGCGATCGCCCCCAGCAATTGCTTTAGATCCTGCTCTGGGACTGCTCCTGTGATCTGCCAGACATGTTCGACGGTAATGCGTCCCGGAAACAAGCTCAACTGATCCAAAAGGCTTTGAGCATCCCGCAAACCCCCTTGGGACAGTTGCGCCACCAATGTCAAGGCCGCAGGCTCAATGTCAATTTGCTCCTTGTGGGCAATGGACTGGAGGTGGGCAACCATTTCTTGTAGGGGAATGCGGCGAAAATCAAAACGCTGGCAGCGGGAAATAATCGTCGGCAAAACTCGCTGTGGATCGGTGGTGGCCAGAACAAAGACGACATGGGGCGGTGGCTCCTCTAGGGTTTTGAGCAGGGCATTGAAGGCCGACACGCTGAGCATGTGGCATTCGTCAATCACATAGACTTTGTAGCGGCACTGGACGGGGGCAAATTGCGCCTTCTCAATGAGTTCGCGAATGTTGTCCACCCCCGTGTGGCTTGCGGCATCAATTTCAATCACATCCAAACTGGTTCCACCGGCCACCTGCTGGCAGACGTCACAGTGACCACAGGGATGAGGGGTGGGCTTGGGGCTGCTCAGACAGTTCAGGGATTTGGCTAGAATCCGAGCACTGGAGGTCTTCCCCGTACCGCGCGGACCGCAAAAGAGATAGGCGGGGGCAATCCGCCCCTTAAGGATAGCTTGGGTCAGGGTGGTGGCGATCGCCCCTTGACCCACCAGATCTGCAAAGCGTTGGGGGCGGTACTTGTGATGCAGGGGTTCGTAGGGCACTGCTGGACTAGATATATCAAAAAATCCTGTGCTTAACCTACAACTGCCAAAAGGGAGAGCCACGCCCGATATTTTAGCAGGCCAGCGATCGCCCCTGATTTTCCCTGAGGGGAGAGCCTTTAGCTTCTAGAACCAGCCTTTTTTAGCAGTAATGTACGTCCTGTAGAATTCCTCATCGCTTTTAGTGAGGTAAATGACTCCCTCAATCAGGCCAATGATGGACATGACGGGGGCAAACAGGCCACAAGTTAAAAGACTCACCAAGAGCATAATCAAGCCCTCGGTGTTGTAGCCAAGCACAAATTTGTGAATGCCGAGGGCACCCAAGAGGATACCGCAAATGCCGGCTGCCACTTTCTTCCCTGAAACATCAGAATTTGAGGTCATCGTCCCTTCCCCAATGGTTATTTTTGATACGGCGCAATCGCGCCCTCCTAGCCTGTATCCTTCAGGACTTCAGCAGGGTTGTCAAGGGGGAAGTAGGCAGTTTGTTGATTGACGCAACCAATCAGAATCTTAAGCAGCAGCAGCCCAATCGGCAAGGGGTTCCCAGCGCACAGAGCGATCGCCCCCCACTTCGACCACCACCTTAAATTTCGGCAGCGTCTGGGTCAACTGTGCCAAGTAGGCAAATTCTTGTCTTGAGAGCCGCTTGCCATCAATAAGCCAAAGCACCAGTCCCTTGGCATTGGGGGGCAGGTTTTCCAAGTGGTAGGTTACCAAAGGCGGCTGAAAATAAACGCGAATGTTCTCTTTACCCGTGTGTGGGGGACGAATGCCGTGCTCTTGGGTCAGGTAGGCGGCTAAATCCCCCAAGCCGGGTGCGCTCATATGCAGGGTGGTATAGCCCTTGGAACGCAATCGCCGTTGATAGCGCCCCTCAAAGCCTCCCTCCGGCGGCACAAAGAGTGCTAATGCT
>NZ_CALJEM010000015.1 GCF_938074695.1 uncultured Thermosynechococcus sp. | reverse complement strand
CCAAATGCAAGACAGCAAAGATCAGCAGTTGTGACTCGGTTGTAATCGTTGAAGTGAGTTGAATCTGGCCGATCGCCAATGTCAGGCTGCCCATGCGTTGTAGATGATAATCCCCCTGCTCAATCTCATAGCAGTAGAGCTGATGTTGGCGGGGGTAGCTATTAAAGAGGGAACTCATGGCATAGTGGGCGGCCACCTGCTGCAAGCTAATTTGAGCTGTTTTCACCAACTGGTAATAGACCCCTGCCCCATTGCCAAACTGCGGCACATTGCTGGGGGCGGCTGCCAGACGTTCAACAAACTCAGGTTCCAACTGCACACCGGCAACATCCCCTGCAAGCTCGATCGCCCGTGCCGCATAGCGGAGAATTTGTACCCCCTCAGGCCGTGAGAGTTCATCAAAGAACCAACCACAACTGGTAAACATGAGCAGGGCATGGTGCTGCATCTCCAGCAGGCGTAGGGCATCAATTTGTTCGCTTTGACTCAGGGGACGGCGTTGATGTTGCGCCAAAAAGCGGTGCAAGGCTTCTGGGGAGCGATCGCCGATCACCTCTATGTAGGCATCGCGAGCCGCCCAAACATCCCAAAACAGTTCGCCTCCCAGGGTTTCATAGAGGTCAATTAGCTCATCCCGCAGCCAGTTCAACGCATTTCGCAATGGACGTCGCCACAGCTGATGCCACTCGCCACCGCCACCGCAGCCACAATTGTCCTGCCAGCGATCCACGCCATGGGCACAACTCCAAGCGGTCACCGGCTTGAGTTCTACCTCCCACGTGGGTGGAAACAAGCTCAGGTAATAGGCAAAGTTGGTGATTTGCCAGCCCCGCTGGGGAAATTCCACCTTAAAGGCATAGGCGAGGGCTTTTTCACCGCCATACTTGTGATGGCCAAAGGTCTCACCGTCGGTAGCAACGGCAATAATTTGACTGGGGCGATGGTCGCCACGCACGGCTTGTCCGATGCGTCCTGCCAGAAATTGTGAGCTGGTGAGCAGGTCACTAAAGCCCACATCTCGAGAAATGGGGCCATCGTAGAAGAAAATGTCTAGGTAATCGCGCCGGCGATCGCCCCCCGGCAAATAGCAGCGATAGGGACGGGTGGGGTCAATTTGGCCGCCGCTGACTTCAAGCCACTCCCCCTCCCCCCCAAGGGGACGACAGCGCTGAGCCTGGGAGGGGGCCAAAATGGTGAAGCGGATTCCCTCCTGAATCAGGGCGGCTACGGTTTCATAATCAATGGCCGTTTCCGCAAGCCACATCCCCTCCGGTTCGCGACCAAACCGCCGCCGGAAGTCGGCCTTGCCCCAGCGAATTTGCGTCAGTTTATCGCGATAGTTGGCCAAGGGCAAAATGATGTGGTTATAAACTTGGGCGATCGCGTTGCCGTGGCCATTGAAGCGTTCACAACTGTGGCGATCGGCCTCAATAATCCGTTGATAGACCTCCAGATCGTAGCGTTCGAGCCAACTAAAGAGGGTCGGGCCAATATTAAAGCTCAGGTATTCAAAATTATTAACAATGTCAATGACCTCACCGCGATCGTTAAGGATGCGGGCAAAGGCATTGGGGCGATAGCACTCGTAGTAAATCCGCTCGTTCCAATCGTGGAATGGCTGGGCACTGGGCTGATGTTCAATGGCATTGAGATAGGGATTTTCGCGGGGAGGCTGGTAGAAATGGCCATGGATTGTGACATACACCCCCAACGCTTGCAGTTGATCGGCGGCAGGGGAAAAAGCAGCGGGAGTAACCTCTGTCGAATCAAGCATGCAGATCAACCACAAGACAACATGTTTACTTTACTTTGATCCTCGATCCTCGGCGATCGCCCGCCTGTGGGGAAACTTTAAGCGCCGCAAGATTGAGCTACGCACCCCCTAGGGCACCACCAAGACCGGGCAGGGGGCCAAATTGATCACACGGCTGCTGACGCTTTCTTGGAATCCCTCCGGGGTGAGACCCGTTCCGCGGCAGCCCATAATAATCAAGTTGGCGTTGATCTCATCGGCCACATCACAGATAACAAAGGCAGGTTTGCCCCGCCGCAGCAATGTTTCCGCCACAATGGCGTGTTGGGCAAAGGCTTCCTTCACTCGATTCAAAAACTCGGCGATCGCCGCCTCTAGCTCCGCATCTGGTTCTGGCGTTTCCTCCACCGACAGTAGAAACAACTGACTCTGAAAAGTTTTGACCATTCCAACCACGGTGGGCATGGCTTCTTGGGTGTCACGGCTGCGGTCAATGGGAAAAAGAATCGTTTTGAACATAGAGTTCACCTCATTAGAGTCAAGTGGAAGGGCACGCCCTTGGGTAGAATGAGGGTCAGGTGAGGGACTTGTAGCGCATCACTCCATCGCTCGCCGGGATTGTTATCCCCCTAGTACTATCATCTACGTTTTAACGCATTTAGGAGGCTCTAGCGTGTCTAAAAAATCCGTGGCGCAGTTATCCACTGCCGACCTAGCAGGAAAGCGTGTCCTCGTGCGGGTTGATTTTAACGTTCCCGTTGATGAGAACGGCGTCATCACCGATGATACCCGCATCCGCGCCGCCCTGCCGACGATTCAAGACCTGATCGGCAAAGGTGCCAAGGTGATTCTGGTCAGCCACTTTGGCCGCCCCAAGGGCGTGGATGAGAAACTGCGCCTTACCCCCGTGGCTCAGCGGCTCTCGGAATTGCTCCACAAGCCCGTAGTCAAGTTGGATGACTGCATTGGGGACGCTGTAGTTGCCCATACCCAGGCAATGGCCAATGGGGATGTCTGTCTCCTCGAGAATGTGCGTTTCCATCCAGAGGAAGAAAAAAACGATCCGGAATTCGCCAAGCAACTGGCCGCCTGTGCGGAAGTCTATGTCAATGATGCCTTTGGCACCGCGCACCGTGCCCATGCTTCAACTACGGGCGTGACTCAATACCTGAGTCCCTGCGTAGCTGGGTTTTTAATTGAAAAAGAACTGGAATATCTCCAAAATGCCATTGAGCATCCCCGCCGTCCTCTTGCTGCGATTGTGGGTGGGTCTAAAGTGTCCTCTAAAATTGGTGTCATTGAAGCCCTTTTAGAAAAGGTAGATAAATTGCTAATTGGCGGCGGCATGATCTTTACATTTTATAAGGCGCGGGGTCTTAACGTAGGTAAGTCCCTCGTGGAGGAGGACAAACTGGAACTAGCCAAACACCTCGAAGCCAAAGCCCAAGCAAAAGGGGTAGAGTTGCTCTTGCCCACGGATGTGGTTGTGGCCGACAATTTTGCCGCCGATGCCAATAGCCAAGTGGTCAGTATCGAAGCCATTCCTGACGGCTGGATGGGTCTGGATATTGGGCCTGCTTCGATCCAGCGCTTCCAAGAGGCCCTCAAGGATTGCAAAACGGTGATCTGGAATGGCCCCATGGGGGTATTTGAGTTTGATCAATTTGCCAAGGGCACCGAGGCGATCGCCCGCTGTTTAGCCGACCTCACCAGGGAGGGCGTCTCGACAATCATTGGCGGTGGCGATTCCGTGGCCGCGGTTGAAAAAGTTGGCGTCGCCGAGCGCATGAGTCACATCTCCACCGGCGGCGGTGCCAGCCTTGAACTCCTCGAGGGCAAAGAACTCCCCGGCATTGCCGCCTTAGATGATGCCTAGGGAATAAATCATTGCCCACGATCTAAATCTAATCATTAAATTTTTGAATGCCCCATTGCCTGATCTATGGGGCTTTTTTGTCCTCTGAAGGGAGATTTCGGCCTTTGGATACCATGATTTGTTAATTTTTCTAACAACTGCCGCTGCCCTCAATCCTCGCCGCAAAGGGGATAGAATATGCCAAAGGTCTCATGGATCAAGGGTTTGAGGGCTTTCTAATGGATAAAAGTGCCTGAAAACCACATATCTTAAAGGTTTCAAGGTTCCAGTTGGGGTCTGACTATTCTAGAATGAGGCTTGAAACCAAGAATAGGCAAGGGTTTCGTGCCTTTCACTCGTTTGTTAGCCAATCAAACAAACTTTAATGTTTCTATGGAGTTATCCCCATGAATAAAGCTGAACTTGTGGATGCTGTGTTTAATCGTGCCCATAGCGCCAACAACGTCACCAAAAAGCAAGTCGAGGCGATTATCTCAGCCACCGTCGAGGAAATCATGGAGGCAGTGGCCAAGGGAGAAAAAGTGACCCTTGTAGGTTTTGGTGCCTTTGAACCGCGGGAGCGCAAAGCTCGAGAAGGGCGCAACCCAAAAACGAAAGAAAAGATGCAAATTCCCGCCACAAGGGTACCCGCCTTTTCGGCAGGGAAACTTTTTAAGGAAAAAGTCTCTCCTGCTACAGCTTCTGAACCCGCAGCCAAGGGCAAAAAAAAGTAGTCTGAATGCCTCCACGCCACGGTGGCAATTTAGCTTGGGCGGCAGCGATCGCGGGCTGTGCTCCCCAGGAAATCCTAGATTTTTCCGCGAGTCTCAACCCTTGGGGCCCTCCTGCCTCAGTGATAGCCGCCCTTCAGGCGGCGCTGCCCACAATTCGTGACTATCCGGATCCCGATTGCCGTGTTTTGGTGGATGCCCTTGCCGCAGGCCATGAACTGCCGAGGGAGTATTTTTTGGTCGGCAATGGCACCGCTGAGCTGTTGACGTGGGTGGGGCGTGAGTGTGCGGATCGCCGACGAGTTTACTTTATTACCCCTGCCTTTGCCGACTATCGGCGGGCACTGACAGCTTTTGCCTGCCCCACTGTCCCCATTGCCTTAACCCAAGTGCAGACGGGTTTTGGGGCGATCGCTCCCTCCCTGACGCCCAAGGATGCCATCCTCATCAACAATCCCCATAACCCCAGCGGCCACCTCTGGTTGCGCCACCAGCTTCAACCCTTGCTAGAAACGGGTGCTCTAGTGGTGGTGGATGAGGCCTTTATGGACTTTTTGCCCCCCTCCGCCAGTGAATCCCTCATCGGGTTTGTGCCTCGCTACCCGAATTTGATTGTGTTGCGATCGCTAACAAAGTTCTATAGCTTGGCGGGTCTGCGCTTAGGGTATGGCGTCTCCTCGCCGCAGCGGTGGCAACGCTGGCGATCGTGGCGAGATCCCTGGAGTGTGAACAGCTTGGCAATCATTGCAGGAGTGACTGCCTTGGGCGATCGCCCCTTTCAGGAACAGACTTGGACATGGCTGCCTCCAGCACGTCAGGCCTTTGGGGAAGCTCTGAATGCTGTCCCTGAACTGAACGTAGTGACCGAGAGCAAGGTGAACTTTCTACTCCTCCAAGCAACAGACTCGATTTTGCCCCTGCAAACCTATCTCCTTCAAGAACATCGCATTCTAATTCGCGATTGTTGCAGCTTTCCTGAATTGGGTGCCGCCTACTTTCGAGTGGCCGTGCGCCGCAACATTGAAAATGAGCGACTCCTAGAGGCTTTGCGTACCTACTACCAACGCTCCTAGGAATTGCATCCCCAAAAGCCAAGGTGATATATTAGCGATACCTAAGGGGGCGTGGCGGAATGGTAGACGCTGCGGACTTAAGCAATTGAGCCTTAGTAGAGAAATCTATTAAGTGAATGCTCTCAAATTCAGGGGAACCTACGTCTGTCGCCGGACAGATATGGCAATCCTGAGCCAAGCCGTTTCTCAACCCCCAAACCTTAGGGAAACGGAAGGTGCAGAGACTCGACGGGAGCTACCCTACCGTAGATGTTCTACGCGGGTAAAGGGAGAGTCCAATCCTCAACACCCAAGGGGTGGTCGCGAAAGCGGCAGGAGGATGAAAATCCGTTGACCTTAAACAAGTCGTGAGGGTTCAAGTCCCTCCGCCCCCACCAAACCATTTTCCAAAGGGTCATCCTTGGCTGATCCCTTCTTAGGGCGCGATGAAAGCAGAGTACCAGCAACGACAGCAGCAGTTTTTAGAGAAATTAGGCACGGGTGTCGCTGTTTTCTGTAGTGCCCCGCGCGCCATCATGCACAATGATGTGGACTACAACTTTCGCCAAGATAGTAATTTTTACTATCTCACGGGGTTTAATGAGCCAGAGGCGGTTGCTGTTTTTGCACCGAACCACAGTGAGCATCGCTATGTCCTCTTTGTGCAGCCCAAGGATCTCAGCCAAGAGATTTGGACAGGGGCCCGCCTTGGGGTAGAGGCCGCCAAGGAACAACTAGGGGCAGATGCGGTATATCCCATCGGCGAGCTAGAGCAACACCTCCCCGGCTATTTAGAGACAGGGGATACGTTGTACTACCACTTTGGTCATCACGATCGCTTTAATCAACTCATTCTCAAGCACTACCAACGACTGCTAGCCGGCCTACCCAAACGGGGCACAGGCCCGCGCAGTATTGCGGATCCGAGTATTCTTTTGGCTCCCATGCGGCAGATTAAATCGGCAGCCGAGCTGGCTTTGATCCGTCAGGCGATCGCCATTAGCGTTGAAGCCCATCAGCGTGCCCGTGAAGTGGCTGCCCCCGGCCGCTGGGAATATGAAATTCAGGCGGAAATCGAGCATCTATTCCGCCTTCGGGGAGGCGATGGCCCTGCCTACCCCTCAATTGTGGCCTCCGGACCGAATGCCTGTGTACTTCACTACACTGAGAACCAACGGGAGATGGCGGCAGGAGACTTACTTTTAATTGATGCCGGCTGTGCCTACCGCTATTACAACGCCGACATTACCCGCACTTTTCCCGTGAGTGGCCAGTTCAGTGGGGAACAAAAGGCGATCTATGAGATTGTCTTGGCAGCCCAAAAAGCAGCTATTGAGCAGGTGCGACCGGGGAATACGTACAATCAAATCCACGATGCGGCTGTGCGGGTGATTGTGGAGGGTTTAGTTGACCTTGGTCTGCTGCGGGGCGAAATTGAGGCCCTCATCAATGAAGGCAAAGAGAACAACACCCAGAAATATCGCACCTTTTTTATGCATGGCACCGGTCATTGGCTGGGTCTGGATGTCCATGATGTGGGTCTTTACAAGTACAACAAGGACACATGGGTAACACTGCAACCGGGTCAAGTGCTGACGGTGGAGCCGGGAATCTATATTCATCCTGAAGCAACTCCCGCTGAAGGACAACCCGAGATTGGCGATCGCTGGCGGGGCATTGGGGTGCGCATTGAAGATGATGTCCTAGTTACGCCGGAGGGACACGAAGTACTGACGGCGGCTTTACCTAAATAATCACCTACCGTGCCCCTATCTTCTGGTTAAACTCTTTTGATAAACCTATGGCTCTCGCATCATCTCTCCCTGAGGGTTATTTTTCCCCTGACTGGCTGCTCAAGCTCCTGCTCCCTGCTATCAAAGAAGGTCGGCAGTGGGGATCCCGATTTCTCCGTGATCCTCGCTGGGGGGGCGATCGCGATCGCATGGCCAAGCACGCAATTTATGAAGCCACGCTCTGGTCGGTGGGTTCTGGGGTAGCCACTGGTGTCATTGGCTTGGCCGGTGTGCCCCTAGACGTTGCCTACTTCTACCACGCCCAAGTTAAGCTGGCAGCAGCACTATTCACCATCCACGGCTTGGACACCGAAGATCAGGCTGTGCTGATGATCCTAATTCCTGCTGCCTTAGGGGTAACGGCCGCTGAACTGGCAAACTACTTTGGCAACCAATTTTGTCGGCAAGTCTTCAAAACCTTGAGCCGACGGGCTGCACAGAAGAATTTATCTCCAGTACTGATCTCGGTATTTAAGCAGCTTCCGCGTCCCCTCTTGCGGCAGATTGTCGGCAAGGCCTCAAGCAAAAGTTCTACTCTCCCTGCACGGGCGGTTCCTCTGATGAGTGCCGTGATTGGTGGCACCACGAATGCCATCATGATGAACATTTGCGGTCATGGCGTGTGTGCGGTTATCAAAACGTTTCGCTCCCCCGCCGTCAATTAGGTGTCTTGGAGAGGCTCAGATTCTAGAACCGTTTTCAGCGTTGCTGCCAAGGGAATCGCCAGCAGAATTCCCAAGAAACCCGCCACCCGTCCGCCAATGAGCAGAGCGATAAACTGCCAGAGGGGATTCAGTCCCATCAAGTGCCCCAACAACTTGGGGGTAAGCACATTGTCCTTAATTTGCTGCAAGACCACGGCGATCGCCAAAATATTTAAGGCCAGCCAGGCATCTTGAAACAGGATGAGCAGTGTCACCAAACCAATGCCTAAGGTCGCCCCCACCACGGGAATGAGCTGGACAACACCAATGATCAGAGCAAAAAGAAAGCCAAAATTGACGTTGAAGGCGATCATAAAGGGAATGAGGGCAAGAAACATAAACAGCCCCAGAAAAAGCTGCGCCGAGAAAAAACTGCGAATATTTAGCCGTAGGGAATAATCTACAATCTGTCGCCAAGGCTTGGGCACTAACTTCATTAAGCCGCGCCAAATCTCACTGCCATAAAAGAGCATATACACCGTTAAAATCAGCACCAGCAGCACATCCACAAACTTAGTCAGCGTGGTAATGGCAACACCGGGCAACAGGGCGGCAATCCCTTTGAGTTGGATCGTCAGCTCCTCCATCAAGTCATTTACCCCCACAGGAAAGCGATAGCGATGCAGGAGTTGATCCAGATGGCGCAAATTTTGATTGCTGGTATCTGCGAACTCTGGCAGTTGATTGAGAAGTTCCTCCGCCTGTTGAATGGCAAGGGGCAGCAGCAAGAGCACCAAGATACCGGCGACCAAAAGGGTAATCAGTAACACGAGGGCGATCGCCTGCCGTCGGTGCAGACCACGAGCACAAAGACGAATGACCACTTGATTGAGCAAAAACGCCAAGATGGCGGCAATGACAAGGAGATTAATTGGATACTCAAAATAGAGGTAAACTTGCTCTGCCACCCAGAGGTTCAGGACAATCAGAGGCCCTGCTAATAAATAGGCAAGATACTGTTGCCAGCTCTCCGGAGGGCAAGGCCATCTCATGGAAATCTAGGTTGAACGACTCCTAGGCAGGCGAGTGTATAACCAATTGCCCAGCACCAGCAAGCCCACAATTGCCAGTGTGCCCCAGCCTAAGGGACTCGGATACCAGTAGGCCGCCTCAAGGTGATTGAGATACCCCGGCACTAGTGTCCAAGTCAGGCGATCACTCCCCCGCTGAAGATGAGGGTTGACCACCATATCACTCGTGGTGGCTGGGCGCTCAATGGGCCGTGCCCCCCAAGGGGTCTCTAGGGCAAGTTGAAAATTCAGGAGCGACTGTGGGGCCACGAGAACAGCTTGATCACGGGACTCAATACCCAACGGCCGCAGATCAATGTCATAGCGAAAGCGCTCCCGCACAAAGAGCAAAAAGTTCTGGTCTAAAATATCCGCTTTGGCAGTGACTTGGGGGAGATAGGGCACACCACCAATATGGTTGAGAACCGTAGCCAATTGCTGGCTCGTGTCAAAGGGAATGATCACCTGCAGATGGGTTTTGTCCCGCTCCTTAACTGCTCCCCCCAAACGACGCACCCGCTGGATTACTTGTTCTGTAAAAGGCAGATCGGGCTGAGGCAGTGTCAGCGTGTAGGTCAGACTCCCCCCGGTTTGTCCTTGATGCTGAATGACCACATCTGCCTGAACGCACCCACTCAAACACACGATCAGGGGTATCAACAGCCAAACGATCCAACGCTGCATGCCGCCTCTATTCCTTTCCTTGGTTTTGCTGTGCAAGATTATCCTATCTTGGCATGCCGCCAAGGCACAAAAAAACACCCCGAAGGGTTCAGGGCGTTGCTATTGCTTTATTCCTTGTTGTCTGAGCTTGTCGAATCTGGGGATTATTTGTTGGGTTGAGGCGTCAAGCGCAGATAGGGCTTAACGGCATTGAAGCCTTTGGGAAACTTCTGCTTGGCCTCTTCATCACTGAGGGAAGGCACAATCACACAGTCTTGCCCATCTTGCCAGTTGACGGGCGTAGCCACACTGTAGTTGTCCGTCAGTTGCAGCGAATCAATCACCCGCAGAATCTCGGCAAAGTTCCGCCCCGTGCTGGCGGGATAGGTCAGGGTCAAGCGCAGGCGTTTTTGGGGATCAATGATAAAGACCGTGCGTACTGTCAGATTGTTGAGGGAGTTGGGGTGGATCATGTCGTAGAGCGTGGAGACTTTTCTATCTTCGTCTGCCAGAATCGGGTAGTCCACCTTGACGTTATTCACCTCTTCAATATCCTTGATCCACCCCAAGTGGGACTCCACACTGTCCACACTCAGGGCCAATACTTTGACATTCCGTTTCTCAAATTCGGACTTGAGGCGGGCAACCTCCCCTAACTCGGTAGTGCACACGGGAGTATAGTCTGCAGGGTGGGAAAATAAAACAACCCAGCTATCTCCTGCCCACTCGTAGAAGTTAATCTCCCCCATCGAGGAGGCTTGGGTAAAGTTGGGTACGACATCCCCAAGTTTTAGGCTCATAGGTGGTGGCTCCTAGGCTAACGATGGATCTTTAGCTACGACTTCTATCTTGCCACAAACTCTCGTTTATCGGTCGGAATATAGAGGAAAATATACAAACCGATAGAATTGGATAGGAGTTAGGGTTGAAAATCGTGCTTTGTATTTGTCTTCAGGGTTTGGACATAGTGCTGCACCTTGAGGTCAATACCTGTAATATCGGTGCCCACCACCACTGCCCAAGCGCCCAGATTTAGGGCTTTTGCCGCCATTGTTGGACTGGCAATCCCCCCTTCACAGAGAATGGGGACATTAAGATGTTCGACAAGCTGACTCAGGAGCAGCCAACTGGGGGGTGGGGTGTGCGCTGTGGTTTCGGTGTAGCCAAAGAGGGTTGTGCCCACCCAATCGGCACCCGCAACAACGGCAGCTTTAGCACTTTCTAGGGAGTCAATATCGGCCATGACGGGCTTGCCCAGTTCATCGTGAATTCGCCGAATCAAGTCCTGTAGAGGTTCAGGGCGCGATCGCGCGGTGGCATCGAGGGCAATGACATCGGCACCTGCCACTGCAACGGCTGCTGCATCGCTAAAGCGAGGCGTAATGTACACGGGATAGTCTGGCAACTCCTGTTTCCAGAGGCCAATGATAGGCACATTTACCGCTTGGCGCACTGCTTGAATGTGGGTTGGCGTATTGATGCGGACGGCCACTGCCCCTCGCAAAACCGCTGCCTTGGCCATGGCGGCAATGATTTCTGGGGCAGCCAAGGGGGAATCTGGCGGAGCTTGACAGGAGACAATCAGACCGCTGCGAATTTGCGTTGTTAAGTTCATGGTGTTTCAAGGTGCAATTTCTGACGGGCGATCGCCCCCAATTCTAAGGACAGACCACTCACCTTCTCTAATAAGTAAAGGAAATGCTCCGGCCGCAGAAATGTGCCGTCATTGCGACAGACGCCGGTGTAGATCACGCTCACCGTCGGCCAGTGGTCTTGGCGCTCATTCAAGTGACTCTCCAGCAGGCGATCGCGCAAATTCACCACCTGGGTTTTACCTGACTTCGTAGTTAGCTCATAGAGGATTTCAGGCGTAGCTCGCAAGGTCTCTAACCAGAGTTCCCAACGCTCCCGCTCCACGGATTGAGGAGCATGGATAAGTAGCTCATAGGTGGCCGCCCGCAGGGCTTCGCTGGCAGCGGGTTCCGTCAGGGGCACCACCTCACAGGTGTAGAGGGGGATTTCTGCGGGCAGTTGTTGCCGCAATGCCTCTAACACCGTTTGCGGATCCACCTCGCGGTAAAACTCCAAGTCCACAATTTCGCCATAACTGGTCACCCCAAGGGGCAAGGCGCTGGCCGTGGAAATGCGCGGCGAAGGATGAAAGCCGCCTGTAAAGGCAATGGGCAACTGGGCACGGCGCACCGCCCGTTCAAAGAGGCGCAGTAAATCCAAATGGCTTAGGAGGGTCATTTCCCCTGTTTTGCCAAAGGTGAGACGCAGACGCTGCACGCGCTCTTGAGGAGGATGGGGCAGACCTTGAATGGGGGGAATCGGTGGCGGCGGCACGACCACATTGTGGCCAAAGTCAATGCCACACACCCCACAGTGGGAGCACCCCTCAAAGGAACAATCAGGCACCACCACAGCTTCTAAGGCGCGGCGTAAGTCTTCCTTCAGCCATGCTTTACTAATGCCCGTATCAATGTGATCCCAGGGCAGGGGGGCATCCAGGTTGTAGCTGTTGCCACTGAAGACATCCCACTCGCCGGCTTCCAGTTGGCGATATTTCCAGTCCAGACCAGCCTCTTGAATTGCTTGAGTCCAAGCGGCATAGGCGCGATCTAGACTTTCCCACCAGGAATCCTCCCGTGCTCCTAATTCCCAAGCGCGGCGGATCACTGGCCCCAGTTGGCGATCGCCCCGACCGACAAAGTCCTCCATAGCGGAGATGCGCACATCGGTAAAGTTGGCCTTCAACCCCTTAATGGTGCGGAATTCGGCCTTGAGCAACTCCTGTTTGCGCAAAAACTCCGCGGTGGACACCGCATGCCACTGGAAGGGGGTATGGGGCTTGGGAGTAAAGTTGGAAATGGTCAGATTAAAGCTCAGGGGTTTGCGGCCTTTGATCCAGCATTCGCGCTTCAGCCAACGGATTGTTTCCGCTATTCCCAAGACATCCGCATCCGTTTCCCCCGGCAGGCCGATCATAAAGTAGAGCTTAATTTTATCCCAGCCCTGCTCGTAGGCGGTTTTGATGCCCCGTAGCAATTCCTCATTGGTCAGCCCTTTGTTGATAATGTCCCGCAGCCGCTGGGTGCCGGCCTCCGGCGCAAAGGTGAGTCCCCCCTGGCGAGTGCCGCCAACAATGTGGGCAATGTTCTCATCAAAGCGATCCACCCGCTGGCTAGGGAGTGAAAGGGAAATGTTCTCGTTTTGCAGGCGGTTTTTAATTTCCACGCCCACTGCCGGCAAGGCCAAATAGTCTGAGCAACTCAAGGAAAGCAGCGAAAACTCGTTATAGCCCGTGGCGCGCATGCCGGTTTCAATTGCGGCAATCACTTCCTCAGGGGCAACATCGCGGGCAGGTCGAGTGAGCATACCGGGTTGGCAAAACCGACAGCCACGGGTACAACCGCGGCGAATTTCCACCGTCAGGCGATCGTGCACCGTTGCCACATAGGGCACCAAGCCAATGGCGTAGTGGGGCATGGGGGTGGCCACCCGCCGCAAAATCCGCTCCGGCACATCGGGACGGTTGGGTTTGACGATGCCATCAGGCTGGCGATCGTAAAACTGGGGCACATAGACCCCCGGCACCTGGGCCAAATCCAGCAGCAACGCCTGCCGACTCAACCCCGCCCGTTTGCCTTCAGCCACCACAAGACCGATTTCGGGCAAGAGTTCCTCGCCATCGCCAAGGGCAAAAAAGTCAAAGAAATCGGCATAGGGTTCTGGATTGGAGGTGGCCGTTTGTCCACCCGCAAAAATGAGGGGAATCTCCTCTAGGGAAGCCTGTTGTCGCTCCTGCCACGTTAAGGGCAAGCAGGCCAAGTTCAGCATTTCCAGAATGTTGGTGGCGCCCAACTCATAGCTGAGGCTAAAGCCCACAAGGTCGAATTCCTGAAGGGGACGGCGGGATTCCACCGCAAAGAGGGGGGTTTGGGTGGCTCGCAATTTAGCGGCTAAATCCGCCGCCGGTAGGTAGGCGCGATCGCACAGTTGATCGGGGAGAGTATTCAGAATGTTGTAGAGGATAATGTGTCCCAAATTTGAAGCGCCCACTTCATAGACTTCGGGATAGCTGAGTACCCAGCGCACCGTTGCAGCTTCCCATGGTTTGTGAATCGCACCTCGTTCATTCCCCAAATAGCGAGCAGGTTTGAGGATCTCAGGGGTGATTAGCTCAGTAATCGGAACAGCCATGAGTTATTTACCCAATTGCAAAATCTAGGGCAGTAAAAAGCGAGATTCCCCCGTGGGCAGCGGGCGTGGGGGGGCAGGGGGCACCAAAAGACCAGCACTGCCGGGCTGGGGAACAGCGGGGAGAACGGTTGGGGGGCTGGGTGTCGGTTCTGGCAGTGTTAGCTGGGGTGGGGTAGTGGGTAACCCCGCCTGTTGTGCGTAGAAGGCGGCTAGGGTGCTCACCAAGGCATCCCGTTGTTGACGATTGAGCTGGCGAATGGCAGCAATATCCCCTTCCATTGGGTTGACCGTGAGGTAGGAACCTCCCGGATAGGTGTCTCTCCGCAGGAATTCATTCAGCCCCAAATAGTCGGCAAGGGAAATTTTCCAGTCAAAGCGGTAGAGGGGCGATCGCCCTTTGACCGTGGTGTGATAGACAATAAATCGCTCTAAGAGCGTACTCTCCGGCGCAGGCTGCCGGTTCTCTTGGCGGATATAGTGATTTTCCTTCGGCAAACCGGGCAATTTGGGATAGAGGGCTGCCGCCACCAAGCGGGGGTTAATGAGAATTTGGCCAGGGGCAGCGGGCAAGTTGGGGTCAGATTGCGATCGCCCCCCGCTCCAAGCACTGCTCAGGGGTAGCCACAGAAGTGCCAGTAAGCACCCCCACATCACCCAGCCCAAGAAAGTCCAGCCCCGTCGTCTCCCCATGGCTCCTAATCTGCCAGTAACTCCGGTTGAGCAATTTCATCGGACATTTCGATAATGGCACGGGTCACCGGCTTCAGGGGGAGATCGTCGAGATCTTCACTGACCTCTAGCGCCCGCCGCTGCTTAGCCCGGTTGGCAATTTGTACCGTAATCCGATAGCGATTGGCGGAGTGCTTGATTAATTCTTCCGCCCGACGGTTAATTTCTAAGGAAGAGTAATGAAGGCGCTTTTGCATCGTCGGTCTTTCCTTAAACGTGGGTGGCCATTGCTTCTTGGGGTTGGGGCGCTGGTGTCACAAAAGGCTGAATAATTCCGCCCCCCAACAGGCGATCGCCTGCATACCACACTGCCGCCTGTCCCGGCGTTACCCCAAATTGCGGTTCAGTAAACTCCAATTTTACCTGCTCGGCGTTGGCATCGGGAATGATAGTCACGGGCACAGGGGGAGTGCGATAGCGAATTTGTACCGTCGCCGTTATGGGTTCCCTAGGGGGAGGAATCGAGACCCAGTTCACCCGTGCCACTGTACACTCGCGACGGCCAGCGGTGGCGCGATCGCCAACAATAACGCGATTGTGTTCCCGATCCAAGGCCACGACGTAGAGGGGTTCGGGTGCCGCAATCCCTAAGCCCTTGCGCTGGCCAATGGTGTAGTGGTGAATCCCCTGATGGTACCCCAGCACCCGCCCATGCACATCCACAATCTCTCCCCGCTGGTTGGGCAAATACTGTTCAAGAAATTGGCGCATGGAGCCATGGGCTTCAATCAGACATAGATCTTGGCTTTCCGGTTTACTGGCTGTGTGCAGGCCATACTGCGCTGCCAAGGCACGGGTCTCGGCCTTGGTTTGCTGCCCAAGGGGAAAAAGCACATGGGCGAGAATCTCTTGGGGCAGGTCGTAGAGAAAGTAGCTTTGATCCTTATGACGATCCACCGCCCGCCACAATTCATAGCGATCGCTGGTGGGATTGTATTTCACTTGGGCATAGTGACCCGTGGCAATGTAGTCAATCCCCAGTTGCTCACGGCTGTAGGCCAGCATTGGCCCAAACTTCACCAAGCGGTTGCACTGGGAACAAGGTAGCGGTGTCACCCCACTGGCATAGCCCCTGACCAGATAGTTCACAATGTATTTCTCGAAAATTTCGCGGCTATCCACAATGTGGTGAGGTACTCCCAGCTCCTCACAGAGGCGCGCCGCATCCACCAGTCCCTCAGAGCAGCACTGTCCCTTCCCCTTCATCAGCCATAGGGTCAGACCCACAACAGGGTACCCTTGCGCTTTCAGGCTGGCAATGGCAACGGAGCTATCAACACCGCCGGAAAGACCCACAACAACTGCCGGTAAATCGGACATTGTTAAGATTCACAAAAAATCCACCTCTTTTAGGGTAGCATCCCTACTTTCACAACACAGGCTCCGACAATCGGCTATAATCGAGAGACAACGTTGGCGAGTAATCGCCGCTTGAGTTTTAAGTAGAGCGATTCTTGAGTTCGGTTTTAGGGAAGGTTGGTTACAGAACAGTCGTCTCTCCGAAGTCAACGCCAACACATGGTTCAATTTTTGCTTTGGAGCAGATGAGATTATGTCTATTTATGTCGGCAACCTTTCCTACACGGCCACCCAAGAAGACCTAGAGGCCGTTTTTGCCGAGTACGGTTCCGTCAAACAGGTCTATTTACCGGTGGATCGGGAAACAGGCCGTAAGCGGGGCTTTGGTTTTGTGGAAATGTCCACGGATGCTGAAGAAGAAGCGGCGATCGCCGATCTCGACGGAGCCGAGTGGATGGGACGCCAACTCAAGGTCAACAAAGCACGCCCCCGTGAAGCCATGGGCGGTGGCAACAATCGCTATTCCCGTAACCGTTAACTCCCTAAACTAGCCCTCTAGGAGGTGCTCGATCAGCTCTGCCTATGTGGTAGAGAGATAATAACAACCTGCTGAATGCAATTGGAAAGGAACATCATGCCTATGGCGCGCATGTATTACGACGCAGATGCCCAGCTAGAACTCCTCAAAGATAAAACGATCGCCATTATCGGCTACGGCTCCCAAGGCCATGCCCATGCCCTCAACTTGCGGGATAGCGGTCTGAATGTTGTGGTGGGTCTCTATGCCGGCAGTCGTTCTGCAGAGCGCGCCCGTGGCGATGGTCTAGCGGTGTACCCCGTAGCTGAAGCTGCGAAAATGGCCGACTGGATCATGATTCTTTTGCCCGATGAAGTTCAGCGGGTTGTTTATGAGCAGGAGATCGCCCCCCACCTGCAAGCGGGGAATGTTCTCTCCTTTGCCCACGGCTTTAACATTCACTACGGCCAGATCGTGCCCCCCGACAATGTGGATGTGGTGATGGTGGCTCCCAAAGGTCCCGGTCACCTTGTTCGCCGCACCTATGCCCAAGGGGAAGGGGTACCCTGCCTGTTTGCCGTCTATCAAAATACCAGTGGGCAGGCCCGTGATTTAGCCATGGCCTATGCCAAGGGAATTGGGGGCACCCGCGCCGGGATTCTGGAAACCACCTTCCGCGAGGAAACCGAGACCGATCTCTTTGGGGAGCAGGTGGTGCTCTGTGGCGGTCTCAGTGCTCTGATCAAAGCCGGCTTTGAAACGTTGGTAGAGGCCGGTTATCAGCCAGAGCTAGCCTATTTTGAGTGTCTCCATGAAGTGAAGCTCATAGTGGACTTAATTGTTGAGGGCGGGCTTGCCAAAATGCGGGACAGCATCTCCAACACCGCAGAATATGGCGACCTCACCCGTGGCCCACGCATTATTACCGATGAAACCCGCGCTGAAATGCGCAAAATTCTCCACGAAATTCAAACGGGTCAATTTGCCCGTGAGTTTGTGCTGGAAAACATGGCCGGTAAACCGGGCTTTACCGCCATGCGGCGACGGGAGGCAGAACACCCCATTGAACAGGTGGGTCAAGAACTGCGCTCCATGTTTAGCTGGTTAAAACGGGCTTAAGTGCACCAATGGCGATTATTTCGTCGCAAAATTCATCGCCGCAGCGATCGCACTCCCCTTCTTTGCTCTCTCATCAACCCACCCCAGAAGAACAGCGCTCGCCGGTTGAGGAGTCCCTACGTCCCCGCTCTTTGCGGGAATACATTGGTCAGCAGGAACTAAAGGATGTGCTGCACATTGCCATCGAAGCAGCAAAAGCACGCCAAGAACCCCTTGATCACCTGCTGCTTTATGGCCCGCCGGGCTTAGGGAAAACCACCGTTGCCTTAGTCTTGGCGGCTGAAATGGGGGTCAACTGCAAAGTGACCAGTGCTCCAGCTCTGGAACGTCCCCGCGATATTGTGGGTCTGCTGGTGAACCTGCAGGAGGGGGATATTCTTTTTATTGATGAGATTCACCGCCTCTCCCGCATGACCGAGGAACTCCTCTATCCGGCAATGGAGGATTTTTACCTTGATCTGACGGTGGGCAAACAGCAAACAGCGCGCACGCGCCGACTGAAGTTAAATCCCTTTACCTTAGTGGGGGCAACTACCCGTGCCGGAGCCTTGACCTCGCCTTTGCGCGATCGCTTTGGTTTGGTGCAGCGGCTGCGTTTTTATCATCCCGAAGAACTGCAGCAGATTGTTCAGCGGGGCGCTGCTCTCCTACAAACGCCGATTACCCCCGAAGCCGCACTGGAAATTGGCCGGCGCAGTCGCGGTACCCCCCGCATTGCCCTGCGGCTCCTGAAGCGGGTACGGGATTATGCCGATGTAAAGCACGATGGCGCGATTAACCTAGAGGTAGCCACCGCTGCCCTTGAACTGTTCAATGTGGATCCAGCAGGGTTAGATTGGAGCGATCGCCGGCTCCTGAGTCTGATGATTGAATCCTACCAAGGGGGACCTGTGGGGATTGAAACCCTTGCCGCCGCCACGGGCGAGGATGTGCAAACCATTGAGGAGGTCTATGAACCCTACCTTCTCCAGATGGGCTATCTACAACGGACGCCCCGAGGTCGAGTCGCCACTCCCCGCGCTTGGCAACATCTAGGCTATATGCCACCGGAAAACCAGTTGCCATTGTTATCCAATCCCTGTGACCCTTGATCTTCAGCTCCGATCCCTAAATAAAATCGCTACTCAATTGATGGCAGGGGACTTCGACAATTTAGCTTGGGAGCAAACAGGCGATCGCCGGCCAGCAAGCTATTGAATGGGACTCTGGGAGCGTCTCCTCAATTCCCGAAACTCCCGAATTTAGCCTCAAACAACTGCTGATAAGAATTGGCTCCCTATTTTACTCCGAAGGATAAGTACGGCGAATCCTGATCTTGCCCTAGGCCCTCGTTGTTGGCCGGCCTCAGCCCGCCCCGGTAATTGGAAAATCGCTGTAAGCTATTGATAGGGTTGATTAAGGTTTTTTAACCTTTACCCGCCTCTCTGCCTCGCCTACGTGAACGACCATGTTGCGGATCATCACCCAGTTAACAGACCTACGCGCTGAACTACGCCGCATTTGCAATCGCACCGATAGCGGGGAGATGAGCGAAAAACAAGCTACGGTTGAGGCAATTTTGCGCCGTGTAGCCAAGGAAGGCGATCGCGCCCTGATTGAGTACACCGCCCAGTTTGATCACATTGACCTTACCCCCGAAACACTACGAGTGAAGGGGGATGAATTGGATGCCGCTTACCAACAGGTGTCCAAAGAACTCCTCGATGCCATTCGCCTTGCCAAGCAACAGATTGAAGCCTTCCACCGCCAGCGCGTGCCCAAAAGTTGGGTGCAATTTGGGGAGGATGGCATTGTCCTAGGCAAACGCTACACTGCTGTCGATGCTGCCGGACTTTATGTGCCGGGGGGACGGGCTGCCTATCCGAGTACGGTTTTAATGAATGCGATTCCGGCGCAGGTGGCTGGTGTCAAACGAATTGTCATGGTGACTCCCCCTGGTCAAGGCAAGGGCATTAATCCTGCCGTTCTCGTCGCTGCCCAAGAAGCCGGCATCCAAGAGATTTATCGCGTTGGTGGTGCCCAAGCAATTGCCGCCCTTGCCTATGGCACAGAAACGATTCCCCGCGTAGATGTGATTACAGGGCCGGGAAACCTCTATGTGATGCTAGCCAAGAAACAGGTTTATGGCCGTGTTGGCATTGACTCCCTTGCAGGTCCTTCAGAAGTGCTAATCATTGCCGATGAAGCTGCCCAACCAATTCACATTGCGGCTGATTTACTGGCTCAAGCGGAACACGATCCTCTGGCAGCCGCAATTTTGCTGACGCCCAGTCTGCCCCTTGCTAAGGCGGTGGTCGCTGCTGTGGAGGCACAATTGGCCAACCATCCTCGCCGCGTTCTCACAGAGAAGGCGATCGCCCACTACGGCTTGATTGGCATTGTCGAGAGCTTAGAACAAGCAGTTGAGCTGTCTAATAGCTTTGCCCCAGAGCATTTGGAACTGGCAGTCGAAGACCCTTGGTGCCTTGTGGAGCAAGTGCGCCATGCCGGTGCTATTTTCCTCGGCTATTCCACCCCTGAAGCGGTTGGTGACTATCTAGCAGGTCCCAATCACACGCTGCCCACCTCTGGTGCTGCCCGTTATGCTTCTGCCTTAGGCGTAGAAACGTTCTTAAAGCACTCCAGCATTATCCAATACACCCCTACCGCCTTGCGCAAACAGGGGGCAGCCGTTATGACCCTTGCTGAGACAGAGGGCCTGATTTCCCACCGCGACTCCGTGCGTCTGCGCCTTGAGCCTTAGAAACTGACGATCAGGTAGGGGGCTTCAAATTTACCCGCGCGCACGGGTTTACCCTTGAGACTGGGGGGCAGTTCAATGTGGCGCCGCTGGTCACCGGCTTCCACTGTCAGTTCTCCGCTAAACTCGCTGAGTTTCACCTGCTCTTTGCGAAACCCCGGCAGGAAAATCCGCACCTGTTGTTGAACTTCGTCAAATTTATAGGGAGCGGGTGCTGCTCCTATCTGGTTTAAGTTGGGAAGATGGGAAACAAGGGCTTGCCAGTCGCTCCAGTCTTTAGGGAGAGCTGAGACGCGTAAAGGCGCGAATGTGCTGCTCACCTCTGGGGTCGGTTTGCCAAGACAAAAAACCTCAGAAATGGGAACATTCACCTGTTGGGCACTGCCCCATAGCCATTGGGTCTGAGCGATTGAGATTGCTGTGCCATCCGTTACGAGAAATACCGATAGGCGCTTAGGATCGGCGGCAATCCTTACTCCACGATCAATCCACTCTTTGGCTTCACTGAAACGCTCCTGCACTTTTTGGATATCAATATTGGCTGCCATCATTGCACTGGCGATCGGTCCACCAATAGCATTGGCGATCGCGTTGAGATCTAGTTGATCCAGCAAACGCTGAAAGCGACGATAGTACCACGCCAACCCTTGGGGCAATCCAATCAGCCGTAATGTCTCTTGACTGTTCCCACCTGCATAGACAATCACATCGTACTCGCCGCTGCTGTAGTGAACCCGCAGGGCATTCAACGTCAGCAAGGTATCCATCCCCGGCAAAATCACCAATTCCCCCGCATAAACCTTACCCACTAACTCTTGGGGCAAATAAGGCTCCACTAAACGGCTGAGTTCTTGCCATACAGTGTTGACACTTTCAGTGGCCAGCAGTTCTGCGATCGCCAGTCGCTCCGACAAAAATTTTGGTTGCCAGCCGATAGACTCCTCTTGATAACCAACGAGAAACCGCAGTGATGTCGCGGGACTGGGAACCGTTAGTAGCGTTCGTTGCTGCCGCTCGGCAAACCACTGGGCAATAGCCAGACCAAGCGCCGTTTGTTGTTCTGGTGTTGCTCCTAAGAGGGTAACAATGCGTGTCATGGCAAGTTTGAGGACAATAGTTGCTTGGACTATCCTATCGGCAAACGGCGGCGCCAAGGTTTCCTAGGCAAGCCCTCATAAAATCGCCTCTGTGGGCAGCTCAACCTGTTCAACGATAAAACCTACCCACTAGGACGATCGCCCGCCTTCCAGACGCTTCTAGACCATTCTCAGGCCAAAAAAATTTTTGCGCGGCGCGAATAGATCTCCATTAGGAGGACTTGAACCTCAACAGAGACCTTTTTTGGAGTTTTCCCCAAATTCCCCAAGGTTTTCCCCAGCTTTTTCCAAAACTTCGATCCTTTTGCCATCTCAACTCTGCATTTCAATCTGCTCTGAATCACCTTGCAATTCTGTATTCCAGCACTCCTAAGCCATATTTCCTTAGGTTTCGAGTCGGTTTTAACCTAAGTCTAGGTTCCCAAAGTTCACATCCTCTATTTTTCTCTGGCAGGATTTTATTCCTATTGGATCTTGAAGATCTACTACTACTGCTACTTATATATATCCTACTTATAGTAGTAGTAGGCGCTGTGGAAATGTGGAAAACTTTTCAAAAATCCGCTCCTAGAGCACGTTTGAGCTGCTTCTCACCTGTGGAAAACTTGTGGAAAAAGTAGGGGGTTTTTCCACAGGCTATTATCCAGTTGGAAAAAGAATAAAAAGTTTTCCACAGTTTTCCAGAGTTTTTCCGGGGTTTTCCACAGGTTTTCCCCAGAGTTTTCCACAGGGGTTTTGGAGTTTTCCACAGGATAAGGGAGTGGATCTCCGTATTTTTACGATTCCCTCTGCCGGCGATCGCCCCGACACTGAAGAGAAGAAATTTTGTCAACCAATACGAAGGTTTCGGTGGATTCCCTGATGTTTTCCTTAGAGTGCCCCAGCAGCAGTCTTGAGCAAGTCATTGGCCACCTTTCCCCTGTTGAGCAGATTCGAATCCTGATGCACCACCCCTACTTCACTGGTCGTTGTCCGGTTTGCCGTCAACCCATCCACCATTCCCAACTCAAAATGGGGCAGTGCCATTGCTCCCATTGTGGCTGGCACGATCGCGCCGGCAATCTTAGCTCTATACCTCCGATTCAGAGTCAAGACCGTTAGGGGTTGTATTCTCTGCCCCGTGGGTCATTGGTGCAAAACTAGCAACGATTGCCACCATCAGCCACCAGAGGGTAGCCACCTCCGGGCGAAACCAAATGGTATCCACCAGCCCGTGGGTTAACATTCCCACCATTGTTGCCACTGTTCCTATCAACCAGAATCCTTGAGGATTCCCTGTTTCCCTTAATTCCCGCAAACAACGCCACGCGCGATCGCCGAGCACCGCCAACAGCCAGAGAAAAACGCCAAAGCCAATCACACCCACTTCCACCAAGATTTCCAGGAAGATGGAATAGGCACTCAACGCCGTAAAGCGCACGCTCACCTGGTACAGCGGGTAAATCTGGTTAAAGGCCACATTCCCCGGTCCAATCCCTAACCAAGGCCGTGCCCAAATCATCTGCTGCACTGCCATCCAAACATTAATCCGAAAATTATTGCTACTGTCACCTCGTGCAACGAAAATACTTGCTGCTCGCTCCCGTAGCGCCGGTACACTGACAACCGCGCCAATGCAAAGGGCGATCGCCAACCCCCCCACAGTCGGCACCCCCCAACGACGCCATTTCAGGGGTAACATTGGCCAAAACCAAACCCCCAGCAACACAACCCCGGTGATCGTTGCTGCAACCAACCCCAGCCAGCCGCCCCGGCTAAACGTCAAAATTAGGCTTGCTGTATTCATCCCCAGCATCACCATCGCCAACAGCTTGGGCAGCCAACCTCGCCACACCCCGATCGCTGCTGCACTCAGTGGCACACTGGGCAACAAATAACCCGCCAATAAATTCGGGTTGCCCAAAAAGCTGTAAACCCGTGTCACAGTTGCCAAGGCCGACTCTGGATCTGTCCACGTCGCCAATGGCTCCGCTCCAAAAATCCACTGCCGTACGCCCTCCACACTCACCATCAACGCCGTCAGCAGATAGACCGTCAGTAAGCGCGATCGCCACCGCTCATTGCGCATTACCCGCTCCGCCAACGCAAAGAACAGCAGGTACAACATTAACTTCGACAACCCCACCATCGCCGCCCGAGGAACCGGGGACAACACCGTTGCCAACAGCGCAATCCCCCAATACAAGAGCACCAACAAATGTACCCCCGACCAGCGGCCTTCCCGTTCTCCCGCCAGCGTCCACAGTAGCCAAAACCCACCCCCTGCCGCCAGCAGCATCCCAATCATCGCCGACGGCATCAACGGCGCCAGTACCAGCACCAAGCCGACTAGCAGCGCCGCAAAATGTGGGAACCATCGCCCTAGCCAACTCTTCTCCTGCCACCCTTGGAGCAAGCCCAAAAGTCGCCCCACCCCACTGTGGCTTCGCCACCCTTCTGCATCTAGGCGTCGTAACAACACATCCATCGCACTATTCCTTAAGCAAACTTGTTGTCGATTTTCCTGGTCCGTATCAGCTTACGCCCAAGCACCGTTGCTGAAAATCCTGCCAAGGAATTCCCCGCTCCAAATACACCGGCGCACTAGGAGTGTAGGGACTGCGTAGCCGATCCACCGCCACAATCACCGCCTCCTCTGGCAAAAGGGGAACATCCGCATCCATCGCCGTTGCCCCCGTCAACGAGGACGACACCCCCTTAAAAATCAACACCACCTCCTCTAGCTCCCCCACCCGTGCCTCCACCAGCAACACCTCCTGCGGATGGGCACGACTATAGGTCTCTAGGAGCGCCAACGGTGACATGTTCATCCTCCTAAAATGAAAATCCGAAAAATTCTTAGGCTCAAAAGCCGCTTGTAGAGAGCGTTTCAGCCAAATCCAGAAAAAAATCCGAAAAAAATCTCGAAAAAGGGGTTGACACGCCTATGTAGACTTGTTAGATTGATAAAGCACTCGATGAGGCGTGCAGCCGAAGCGAGTCCCGAACCTAGACAAATCAACGTTTGAAAGCCAAAGCGTTAACCCTCGTCAAAGTACTCAAGTAAGTACATTTTCGGTGTAGGTTACACCTACTAGAGCAAAAAGTCAAATTCTCTATTTTTCAAAATGGAGAGTTTGATCCTGGCTCAGGATGAACGCTGGCGGTCTGCTTAACACATGCAAGTCGAACGAGCACTTCGGTGCTAGTGGCGGACGGGTGAGTAACACGTGAGAATCTACCCCTAGGAGGGGGATAACGGCTGGAAACGGCCGCTAATACCCCATATGCCGCAAGGTGAAATCTTTTTTGGCCTGGGGATGAGCTCGCGGTGGATTAGCTAGTTGGTGGGGTAATGGCCTACCAAGGCGACGATCCATAGCTGGTCTGAGAGGATGATCAGCCACACTGGGACTGAGACACGGCCCAGACTCCTACGGGAGGCAGCAGTGGGGAATTTTCCGCAATGGGCGAAAGCCTGACGGAGCAAGACCGCGTGAGGGATGAAGGCCTTTGGGTTGTAAACCTCTTTTCTCAGGGAAGAACACAATGACGGTACCTGAGGAATAAGCCTCGGCTAACTCCGTGCCAGCAGCCGCGGTAAGACGGAGGAGGCAAGCGTTATCCGGAATTATTGGGCGTAAAGCGTCCGCAGGTGGCTTTCCAAGTCTGCCGTCAAAGCCCGAGGCTTAACCTCGGATCGGCGGTGGAAACTGGATCGCTAGAGTGCGTCAGGGGTAGGGGGAATTCCCGGTGTAGCGGTGAAATGCGTAGATATCGGGAAGAACACCAGTGACGAAAGTGCCCTACTGGGACGCTACTGACACTCATGGACGAAAGCTAGGGGAGCGAAAGGGATTAGATACCCCTGTAGTCCTAGCCGTAAACGATGGACACTAGGCGTTGCTGGTATCCACTCCGGCAGTGCCGTAGCTAACGCGTTAAGTGTCCCGCCTGGGGAGTACGCACGCAAGTGTGAAACTCAAAGGAATTGACGGGGGCCCGCACAAGCGGTGGAGTATGTGGTTTAATTCGATGCAACGCGAAGAACCTTACCAGGGCTTGACATGTCGCGAATCCTGCGGAAACGCGGGAGTGCCTTCGGGAACGCGAACACAGGTGGTGCATGGCTGTCGTCAGCTCGTGTCGTGAGATGTTGGGTTAAGTCCCGCAACGAGCGCAACCCTCGTCCTTAGTTGCCAGCATT
>NZ_CALJEM010000014.1 GCF_938074695.1 uncultured Thermosynechococcus sp. | reverse complement strand
GGTCAACCAGCCGCCGAGGGCAAGGTAGGCGCAGGGAAACAGGAGAATGCCTGACCAGCCGACAAAGACAAATCTGTCACGTTTGAGCCAGTCGTCGAGGATGTCGAACCATCCCCGCTCCGCTGGCGCTCGTCCAATCGCGATCGTCATGGAATTAAATCCTCTTGCAGATATAGATGCCAGATTTAGAACCTTACAGTTGCTGGTAGGGCATTATCGGCTCCTTACTTAGGAGCGATCGCTCCAGCATCCTGTTAATTTGGCTTTAATAAATGAGAAACCCATCCCTCGCTGACGCTTAAGTTAGTAGGTGATTTTACCTAGTCACTGTTGGCGTTCACCAAGGGTAGGTTAAGCTTCCCATCAGCATTTGCTGCGGGAGAACTATATTAACGTGATAGCGGAATTCTTACGAAATATCAAGGTGATTGTTGCCTAGTCTCCCCAGTTTCTCATTTTTGAGCAGGGGTTGTAATTCACCGAAACAGTAGGAAATTGGGGCCTGAACCGAAACAGAACGCCAGTAAGAAATGTTAAGTATTGTAAACCGCTGCCAGTGGTGACTGCCATAGCAGTCTTGGGCGATCGCCCGCAACCTGAGGAACTCGGCGATGGCTGTCTTGATAAGATAGGAGAGGTGCAGAATCGTCTTTACCACCAATCAAGAAAAGGAGGCCCGCCATGGCAACAGAGCGACGGGTAGCACGAGTAGCAGAATTAATCAAACGGGAAGTGAGTCAGTTGTTGATGTATGAAATCCGCGATGAGCGGGTGGGGGCGGGCATGGTCAGTGTCACGGATGTAGAAGTTTCTGGTGATTTGCAACACGCCAAAATTTTCGTCAGTATTTACAGCACCGATGAAGTACGTCGCTCAACCATGGCAGGTCTGAAGGCCGCTTCAGGCTTTGTGCGACGGCAACTGGGGCAGCGCATTCGCCTACGACGGACACCTGAGGTGGTGTTTATTGAAGATCGCTCCCTAGAGCGGGGGAGTCGCATTCTCGCGCTGCTCAATCAAATTGGGCAACAGCAGAGTGCCTCAAAAGCCCCAGAGTCCTAAGTGGGGCTTCGCTTTGTGGGAACCGATGCAGTGAGGTAGTGCCTCGCCGGCAGAGAGGAGCTTTTGCTGCGCTGGGGGGGTGCCAGTAGCGTTTTGAGGATAACAAAGGTGGCAATACCAATTAAGAAGTAGCCAAAGCCCTGCTGGAGTCGTTTGGCGGAGATGTAGTGACTGAGGTAGCTGCCGAGAACAGAACCACTCGCTGCTGCTAAGGTTAGGGTCAGGGTCAAGCGTGGATCCAAGTTAACGGTGCCCAGATAGCCCCAAACCGCAGCTACAGCGTTGGCAGCAATAATTAGGAGTGAGGTGCCGATCGCCTGTCGCATGGGAATTTTCCCCAGCAAAACAAGGGCAGGCACAATGGCAAAGCCCCCACCAACACCCACCAGTCCTGTCAGAATACCGACACCCAAGCCCTCTGTGGGTAGCCACAGCCAGCAGTACTTACATACTGGGGGGCTATAAAGCTGACTTTCTAAAAAAACTTCTGGAGGCGTGAGTTCGGGCGCAGGGGGGCGCTGCTGCCGCCGAATCATTAAAATTGCCGCCACCATCATGGCAACGGCAAAGAGTAAGAGCTGCACGGTATCGGTAATCCAAGGCAGGGCAGCCAGTCGCGCTCCGAGGTAGGCACCAACCATTGTTGCTGAACCAAAAACCAGGGCCAGACGTAAGTTGACGTAACCGCGCCGCCACTGGGGAATAACCGCCAGCAAACTGACGGTGCCAACAATCACAAGGGTCATCGGAATCGCGACTTTAGTCTCAATGCCCATGACATAAACCAATACCGGTAGGGCAAGAACTGAACCGCCGCCCCCCAATAGACCAAGACTCAAGCCGATGGCGATCGCCAGTCCGTGCCCCAACCAGTAACTCAGCATTGGCTATTTTCCCTTGGGGCGATTAAAGGGCAAGCGCATGAGCAGTTGAGCCAGTAGGCAGCGGCCACTGAGACCGGCAAAGAGCATGCCCAGGCCGACAAAGCCCGACAGGAAGAAAAATCCTGCGTTGACGGTAAAGCCCAAGATCACCCCTGTGAGAATTAAGCTACCGGCCGTAATTTGTACCTGCCGCATGATGCTGAGGGGAGCATTGGCAGCGCCCCGCACAGCGTAGCCCATCTGTTTCCAGCGCTGGATGCCTCCTTCGAGGTTTTTCAGGTTTTGGAACCCCCGCCGGGCAAGGATTTCGTAGGCCATCTGCGAGCGCCGACCCGACTCGCAGTAGAGCACCACCCGCGTGTCGGAGCTACAGGGAGGCTCCAGCTCCTGCACATTGGCCAAAGGGCACAGCAGCGCCCCCGGAATGTGGGCATTGTTGTACTCATTGGGTTCCCGCACGTCAATGAGCAGGACTTGTCGCTGCTGCAAGGCATTGTGGAGTTCAGCAGCAGAAATAAGGGAAGACTCAGTGGTTGTTGTGATCATAATTTTTGGTTTCTAACCTCGTGACTGAAGGATAGGTAAAAAACAGGGGCCATCAGGAGTCAAGGGATTAAACAGCCGCAGCAACCCTCCCACACTGTTGGTTAGCGGGCACTGCCTCCATGATTTTCTTGGGATCGGGCAGATTCAGGTTAGCCATAAACTCAATGAACTGCTGGCGATCGCGACCCACAAAGCGAGGATTAAAGCGTTTCTCCTCACCGATAGTAGAAACCGTGTGACCACGATAGTCATGGCCGGGATAGACTAGGGTAGAGTCGGGAAGCGTAAAGAGTCGCTGCGTTACCGCATCATACATTGCCCCCGCATCACCACTTTGGAAGTCGGTGCGCCCGCAGCCCCGAATAAAGAGGGAATCACCCGTCAGTAGGTGAGTGCCGTTGACCAAGAAGGCCATGTGGCTATCGGTGTGCCCCAAAGTGGCAATTCCCTGAATTGGGATACTGCCCACATGAATCACTTCCCCGTCTTTAATATGGCCATCGGCGCAGTCCACAGCTGCATTTTCAGGGACAAGGGTTTTGCAGCCCGTGCGCTCACGGATTTTACCCGCGCCGGTAATGTGGTCGGCGTGGACATGGGTTTCCAAGCAGTAGCGCAACTTTAACCCCAATTGCTCAATTAACTGCACATCCCGATCCACCTGTTCGAGGACGCTATCCACCAAGGCAGCGTCACCTGTGGCTTCATCGGCAATGAGGTAGGAATAGGTCCACGTGTCGTAGTCAAAAAGTTGGCGAAATAGCATAGCGCGCTCCAGTAGGGGGTAAAGCGTGGGGCAGGATTGTTTAACCCTAAAATGGTTACTACTTAATCTTATAACTATTTAGTAAGTAAATGTCAAATCCCCTCTGCCCCCATTGTTCTGAGGGGGAGTCAATTTACGATAGAAAAGGTGGGTTCACAGCAGTGGAGATGTCCACATTACGGCAAATTACCCCTTGGCAGCGGGTAACGGAGGAGCTAACGGCCATCGTCGGCAAGGAGAGTGTCATCACTAACCCAGCGGCCGCCCTAGTGTATGAGTGTGACGGTCTATCCATGTATCGGCAGCGACCCAAGCTTGTCGTGCTTCCTCAGACCACAGCGCAAGTTTCTGCCGTCCTCAAAGTGTGCGATCGCTATCGAATTCCCTTTGTTGCCCGTGGCTCAGGCACTGGCTTATCGGGGGGCGCACTGCCCCACACGGAGGGAATTCTCATTGTCACTTCCCGCATGAACCGGATTCTAGACATTGATCTGGCCAATCAGCAGGTGGTAGTGCAGCCGGGAGTCATTAATGCGTGGGTTACCCAAGCGGTTGCTGCTCAGGGCTTTTACTATGCCCCCGATCCATCGAGCCAAATTATTTGCTCCATTGGCGGCAATGTGGCTGAGAACTCCGGCGGTGTTCATTGCCTAAAGTATGGCGTCACCACAAACCATGTGCTCGGACTCACGGTGGTTCTGCCCAATGGGGAAATTGTGGAACTGGGCGGTGCAGCCCCGGAAATGCCCGGCTATGACCTCATGGGGGTTTTTGTTGGCTCGGAGGGGACGCTGGGCATTGCCACGGAAATTCGGCTGCGGGTTCTTAAACAGGCGGAGGCGATCGCCGTTCTCTTGGCGGATTTCCCCACCATTGAAGCAGCCGGGGAAACGGTTTCTGCAATTATTCGTGCCGGAATTATTCCCGCCGGCATGGAGATTATGGACAACCTGAGTATCAATGCCGTGGAGGATGTGGTGGCGACCAACTGCTATCCCCGCGATGCCGCTGCCGTCCTGCTGGTGGAAGTGGATGGCCTAGAGGCGGAAGTGCCCTTCCTGCAGGAGCAAGTCATGCGCATTTGCTATGCACAGGGGGCACGCCATGTGACGGTGGCCACAGAAGCCGAAGACCGCCTGCGCCTTTGGCAGGGTCGCAAAGCCGCCTTTGCCGCTGCGGGTCGCCTCAGTCCCAACTATTTTGTCCAAGATGGAGTGATTCCCCGCAGTCAACTGGCCACTGTCCTCAGGGAGATTGAACAACTCAGTCAGCGCAGTGGCTATCGCATCGCCAATGTCTTTCACGCCGGCGATGGCAACCTGCATCCTTTGATTCTCTACGATCAGTCGGTTCCCGGTGCCCTTGCGGAAGTAGAAGCCTTGGGGGGGGAAATTCTCAAGCTCTGTGTGCGCTTGGGGGGAAGTATCTCTGGAGAGCACGGGATTGGCAGTGATAAGGTCTGTTTTATGAGCGAAATGTTTAGTCCGGCAGATCTAGAAACAATGCAGCAGGTGCGCGCTGCGTTTGATCCAAAACGCCTCGCCAACCCCGAAAAGGTGTTTCCAACCCCCCGAACCTGTGGCGAAGCCGCCCATCAACTCAAAGACTTTCCCAACATTGAGGCCTTTTAATGAGTGCAAAAATTCCAGTCACAATTATTACCGGCTTTCTTGGGAGTGGCAAAACCACGCTGATTCGACACCTGCTCCAGAATGCCGCCGGCAGGCGTATTGCCGTGATTGTCAATGAGTTTGGCGATGTCGGCATTGATGGCGAGCTGTTGCAGTCCTGTGGCGATCGCGCCATGGGCATCTGGGAACTGACCAATGGCTGTCTTTGCTGCACGGTGCAGGAGGAGTTTTTGCCAACGATGCAAGCCCTCTTGGCACGGCGGCAGGAGATTGATCACATTGTGATTGAAACCTCAGGACTGGCACTGCCTAAACCCTTGGTCATGGCCTTCCGTTGGCCAGAGGTACGCCACGCAGCAACGGTAGATGGGGTGGTGACCGTTGTGGATGGGCTGGCTTTGGCAGCGGGTCAAGTGAGCGCTGATTTAGAGGCACTCTTTGCCCAGAAGGAGGCGGATCCAAACCTCCAGCATGAAGAGACGCCCCTTGAGGAACTCTTTAATGATCAACTGGCCTGTGCCGATTTGGTGATTCTCAACAAGGCCGATCAACTGACTCGGCAGCAGGTGGAACAGCTCCTGAGGGAACTGCGCCGTCAATTGCCCCCACGGATTAAGCTGCTGGCGGCGCAGCAGGGACAAGTGCCTGCGGACTTGTTGTTGGGCTTTAACGCCGCCGTTGAGGAGAACTTGGGGCAGCGGCCAAGTCATCACGATTTTGAGGAAGAGCACGATCACGACGCAGAGATTCAAGCAGTTTGCTTGGAGATGGGGACTTGGGATCTGCAACGCCTGCGCCAATCCCTTGAACGATTACTGCAAGTGCCTGACATTTACCGCATCAAAGGCTTTGCAGCCATTGAAGGCAAGCCGATGCGTCTTGTGGTACAGGGGGTCGGTCAGCGGTTAGACTGGTTTTACGATCGCCCGTGGCAATTAGCAGAACCCCGTCAAACCCGCCTTGTGGTGATTGGTCGTCAGTTGGAGCAACAGGCCCTGCTTTCCTATTTTGGCTAGAAGGATATGGCGAGCCTTGCGGAGGTCATCGATCGGCAACTGCGCCAGCTATTAGGTAGCAGTGCCACTTGGTTTGTTGACCGGGGCGATCGCCACCTGGCCATTTGGATTGAGTCCACTCAGGTTGACCTTGACCGCCTCACCCGCTGGGGCACTCTCCTGCGGCAGAAGTGGCAGGAGGGAAGTCTCCTTCTGTTTGTGGCTGAACCCTATCAATCCTTTCCCTACTGGTGGAAATCGTGGTCTGCTCCCGCGGTAGGAGCGTCCATTACCCAGTTGGGAGAGGGGGGTGGCCGCGATCGCTTTATTATCTGTGGTCTTGGTAGTTTGGGGCAGTTTTGCATCCAAAGCCTGCGCCGGTTTGCGGCTGATCACTTGGCCATTGAAATTTGTGCCATTGAACGCCACCGCAACATTGAATGGGAAATTCCCCAGTTGGCGGAGTTACTCAGTGAACCTGTCGTTATTGGTGACTGTCGGCAGGAAACAGTTCTGAAAGCCGCTGGCATTGATCGCTGCCGCACTCTCCTAGCGGTGACGAGTGATGAGGCCACCAATATTGCTACGGCGCTTGTGGCTCGCCGCTTAAATCCCCATGTCCACCTCGTGGTGCGCTCCAGTCGCGATAATCTCAACGCCCTTTTGGCGAAAAAGTTGGGGAGCTTTGTTGCCCTTAATCCGACGGAGCTGCCGGCTCCTGCTTTTGCCTTGGCAGCCCTTGAGGAGGATATTCTCGCGGCGTTTACAATTGAGGGGCAACAGTTTCGAGTGTGGCAGCAGACCGTCACTGCCGAGAGTCCGCTACTGGGTACCCCTGTCCACCGTTGGCAGCGCCGTCATCAACGCCTAATTAGTATCCGCTCCTGCCATTCGCAGCTCTCTCTCTTCCAGCCGACTCGCCCCCATCGTCTTTTTAACCATTGGCCACCGGATTTGCACTTTGAAGTGGGAGATCGCCCCATTTGGATTGAGCGCGTGGAAGTTGTCAAGTCCTTTGGCCCTCCAGCCTCAAATCCCCTGCAGCAACGGCTACAGCAACTGCGCCAACTCCCTGAGCAGGTGCAGCAATTTTGGCAGTGGATCCATGGCGATCGCTCCCGCGAATTAATTTTCAGGGGACTCTGGATAGGCAGTGGTCTGTGGCTTTTGACAGCCCTCCTGTTGCGCTACAACGTCCCTAACCTCAATTGGCAAAAGGCCTTTGCTGCGGGGTTTATTCTCCTACTGGGGGGCTTTGGCGATCTCTTTGGCGGGCTAGAAAATGATCCTGTGCCCCCCTGGCTACTCGTGGTCTGTATTTTGGTGGCAGTTGTCAGCATCCTCTTTATTGTGGGTGTCTTGGGCCTGTTGGCCGAGAAACTCCTAGAGGCGCGGTTTGAGTTTATCAAGAAACGTCCGCCTCTGCCCACGGCAGATCATGTGATTGTGGTTGGTCTAAATCGTATTGGCCAACAGGTGGTGCAACTGCTGCGCACCTTTCGTCAACCCCTCGTCCTACTGGTGGACAACCCAGAGCAGACCCAGCTCTTTGAAGACCTGCCAATGCTTTTTGGCAGCATTACTGAGAAACTTCCCCAAGCCCATTTAGAGAGTGCCAAAAGCCTAGTTCTTACCACTCCCGACGAGATGCTGAACCTTGAGGCGGCTCTAATTGCCCGCCAAGCCACAGAGCAGCGCCAGTCTCCGATTGGCTTGGTCATTAGCATCTATGATCCTACTCTCACCGATGATTTACGGGAGCTTTTACCCCGTGCCCGTCCCCTCTGTGCCTATGCCCTAGCAGCAGAAGCCTTTGCCGGCGCCGCCTTTGGCGAAACCATGCTTGGTCTGTTTCAGATTGATCAGCAAACCGTTCTGATTGCCGACTATACCGTTACCGCTGGGGATACCCTTGAGGGCAAGTTAATTGGAGAAGTGGCCTATGGCTATGCAGTCATTCCCGTCTTTTACAAGCGCCACGAACAGTTTTTGGGCGGGGAGACCAGTCAACAATTTTTGCCCAGCGATACACTGCAACTTGCTGCGGGCGATCGCCTGATTGTCTTAGCCACCATTGATGGCCTACGGCGGATTGAACAGGGGAAAATGGCGCCTCGCCGCCAGTGGCGGCTGTGGGTGGGTCTCCCCCGTAATGCAGAAGCCGCCCTAGAAATTAGCAACTTGATTACAAAAATCACGGGTTTGCCCCTGCCGCAATCGCGGGCTTTTATCCAGCAACTTCCTGCTGCCCTCACCCTCGAACTCTATGAACCCCAGGCTTTTCGCCTTGGGCAACAACTGCAAGCCCTAGCCCCAATACGTCTGTTTCCCCTCACTTAACTTAATTTAGGAACTTGGGCGATACCGCTGTTTGCAACTCAGGCTAAGATGTTGGGTAAAATCAGTTTCAGGTGTTCCCATGAATACCCATCATGAGCACCATTTGCTCCGCATTGAAGATGAAACGGGCAGGCGCACGGTTGCCTTGGAGGCGGCCACCTATTCCATTGGTCGCGATGTTACAAATGCAATTGTCATTCATGGTCACGGTGTCTCACGGCAGCATGCCCTGCTGCTGCGGATTCCTTCCCCCGATGGCTATCGCTATCGCGTGGTGGATGGCAATGCCGATGGTAAACCCAGTGCCAATGGCATCCTAGTCAATGGCCAGCGCGTGCAAAGACACGAGTTAAAGGATGGAGATGAAATTAACTTTGGTGGATCCGTCAAGGCGCACTACAGCATCATGTCAATGGGGGATGCCGAATTTATCAAGTATTTGCAGAGTGTCAACTACCACAGTATTAAGGCGGCGCCCTTAACCTCAACCGTTACCCAAGCAGAGGAAGAGCTGAGCCAGCAGCAGCCACCCCACGAAACACAACTGAATCTTCCACCCCCAAAACCTGCAGTGGTGAGTCCAGAACCTGTGCCAGGGGCAAAATCCTCTCCCCCTTTGCTGCTGATAATTGGCGGTATTGTTATTATTCTTTTGGTTGCAGGGGTCGGTGTTGTGATGCTGAACCGCTCTCCCGAACCCCAACCGCAGCCACCCGCTCAAATGCCGTGATGACCTCTTCTCAGCAGATGGCTGCCTTGACCCCACTCTGGCAGCCTCGAGCGACAGCGGACGGTTCCTTTACATTTTTTTCTTCCGAGTTTGGCGAAACTTTCCATAGCCTTGAGGGAGCGCGCCAAGAAGCCTTTGAAAAGTTCGCGATCGCCACTGCTCTGCCGACCCAAGCCCAAGCCCCCCAGTTGCAGCTTTTGGATATCTGCTATGGCTTAGGCTACAACACCGCCGCGGCCCTAGAAGTTATCTGGCACCACAATCCTGCCTGTCAGGTCACTGTGGTTGGCTTAGAGCTAGATCTCCGCGTTCCTCAAGCAGCATTGGCAGTGATGCCCCCTTGGTCAGCGCCGGTTCAGGCAATTCTTGAGAGACTGGCTGAGGGACAGCAGGTGAGTACCCCACAGTGCCAAGCACAGCTTTTAATCGGCGATGCCCGCCAAACCATCCAAGACCTTGTTCGCCAAGGATTTCAAGCAGATGCAATTTTTCTTGATCCCTTTTCACCGCAGCGCTGTCCGCAATTGTGGACGGTGGAGTTTCTCAGCCTAGTTGCTCGGTGTCTGGCACCAGAGGGATATTTGGCCACCTATTCGCGGGCTGCGGCAGTTCGTTCAGCCCTGCGGGAGGCCGGTTTGCACATCGGGACGCTCCCAATTGGGGCACCGCAGCACAGCCATGAATGGGCCCAGGGAACCGTCGCCCGCTGGCAAGCAGATCACCTGATTCCCCTTTCACAGCTAGAACAGGAACACTTGCAAACCCGCGCCGGAATTCCCTACCGCGATCCCCACCTGCGGGATAGTGCGGAGACAATTCGATTGCGCCGCCAAGCCGAGCAGCAGGTCTCTCACCGTGAATCCACAAGCCGCTGGCGCAACCGCTGGGGCATTACCTAGGGCGGGTATAGGCCACTCTGAGGCTCCACAGCAGCAGTCCTGGGGTCAGCACAGTAATGAGCGCTCCCCACAGCCAATAGGGGAGCCAAAGGTAGTGTTGTAAAAGACCTGTGTCGGAAAGCTGTCCCCCCGCAATGGCGTAGGTAAAGAGGTAGTCCACCTGCTGGAAGGTACTAATACAGGCCTGCACGCCAAGGAACTGAATGGAAAGACCCTTGAACCAGTGATTCCCGTGAGAGGCCACCAGGAGGATGGCAATGCCCACCCCTGTCATAAAGACAATGCCAAAGAGCGATCGCACCCACAGGAACACCGAGGCCAAGATAACGATGCCAAGTGCTTTGAGACAAATGTCTGTAGTGCGATGGGAGCGGCTAGACAAAATAAAAATGCTGCCGGCGATCGCTGGCCCAAGGGGGCCACCCAGGGCAACCAAGGCATGTCCCAAACGCCCCAGCAGCACCTCACCCCCATAGCGGGCAAACCCGGAGCCAGCGGGATCAATTACCAATTCCTGAAAGTAGCCCCCTAGGAGAACCGCTGTGAGGCCATGACCCATCTCGTGGAACCAAGTGGCCAAAATGGTAAAGGGATACAGGAGATAGCTCCCTAGGGGAAGTTGCCACAGAAGAATCGTGACGAGGGCAGCGATCGCCAACAGGAGTGCCGAGCGGGGTTTCTCATTGGCTGAGACATCCAGTGGGGTGGACTTGGGGTCTGGACGCAAGTCAAACATACTCCCCCTAGGATTAGTTAGCGCTTCGGTGCCAAAAACATAATCATATTGCGCCCCTCCTGCTTTGGTGCCTGCTGCACTTCGGCCACCGCTTGCAGGTCATTGGCCATGCGGTTGAGGAGTTCTTCTGCCAGGTGGGAGTGTTGAATTTCCCGCCCCCGGAACGTCACCGTTGCTTTGACTTTATCTCCAGCCTTTAGGAACCGCTCGGCGCGATTAATGCACACATTGTAGTCGTGTTCTTCGATTGTGTAGCGCATCTTCACCTCTTTAACGTCTGAGGTGTGCTGCTTTTTGCGGGCTTCACGAGCCTTCTTTTCCTGTTCAAAGCGAAACTTGCCGTAGTCAATAATTTTGCAAACGGGTGGATCCGCCTTGTCACTCACAAGCACAAGGTCAAGTTCCCTTTCGCGGGCGATCGCGATCGCCTCTTGGGAGGACATAATCCCCAATTGGGAACCATCACTATCCACCACACGCACCCGCGGAAAACAGATGCGTTCATTAATCATGGGTTGGTCTTGCTGTGTTTTCTTAGTAAGAGCCACTGGTACCTGTACTGTCGTTGATAAAGGTTGGTGCAAGGACTGTCACAGCCTGAAGGTGAGCTAGAAATGACCTCCTGCCCCTTGCTCTACATCTTAGCGGAGGATTGCCGATAGGAATTATTCTCTATTCACCAAGAATAAATGGAAACTGATTATTAAAGTAGCAGTTGCCATAGGCATCCCTAGACTAGACTCAGGATGTTTATTGCCTGCTCTGGGTGACTTTTAAGATTCTAAAATATGCTGCAACGGCAACTGTTCACAGGGTCAAGCAATGATGACAATGGCAGCGTTGGCTCAGGAGGTTCTCCCCGATGGCATTGGCTATAGCCGGACAGGGTTATCCCTAGAGTCCACCGTTCTGCAGGACAGGCACCGTTGATTTCTGGTCTTGGTTTGGTGTTTGTGTTCCTTGTGCTCTCGGCGCAGTATGAAAGCTACATTGAATTCTTTCGGTGCCTTTGGCGATCATGGGGGTCTTGCCGGCACAGTGGTTGCGGGGACTGACTGATGACGTATTCTGCCAAATTGGTCTAGTGATGCTTATTGGCCTCGCCAGTAAGAATGCGATTCTAATTGTGGAGTTTGCCAACCAAATTCGCAAAAGCAAGGGCACCTCCATTGTCAAGTCAGTCATTAACGCAGCTGAAGAACGCCTGCGTCCCATTTTTGAGAACAAGTGTCACAGGCGGTATGCTTGCGGCCACATTTCGGAGTTTCTTTGTGGTGCCCATCATTTACATCCTCATCAAGGAATGGGTGGCGCGACTAACCAAAGAGAAGCCTAAGGAAGCAACACCAACGGACGCTTAAGTTGCCTTACAATTCGCAAAACTCTTGTATCGTGGGGAATGATCCTTTGACCCGTTTGTGATCATGCCCAAACAACTGGATTTGCTGACCGCTGGACAGGTGATTCCTACGCCACTCCACAGTGAAATGCAGCGCTCCTATCTGGAGTACGCCATGAGTGTGATTGTGGGGCGGGCACTTCCAGATGTGCGGGATGGCCTCAAACCTGTGCATCGGCGGATCCTCTATGCGATGTATGAGCTGGGGCTGACGCCCGATCGCCCCTTTCGCAAGTGCGCACGGGTGGTGGGGGATGTGCTGGGGAAGTATCACCCCCACGGAGATCAGGCGGTCTATGAGGCTTTGGTGCGCTTGGTGCAGCCCTTTAGCAGTCGCTATCCGCTGTTGGCAGGGCAGGGCAATTTTGGCTCTGTGGATGATGATCCACCGGCGGCAATGCGCTACACCGAAACGCGCCTAGCCGCGATCGCCCAGCGCACGCTCTTGACAAATATCAACGACGCCATTGTGGAGTTTGTCCCCAACTTTGACAGCTCCCAAGCGGAGCCGTTGGTTTTGCCGGCACAACTGCCAATTCTCCTATTAAACGGCTCCACGGGGATTGCCGTGGGCATGGCCACGAATATCCCCCCCCACAATCTGGGGGAAGTGGTGGATGCCCTGATTGCCCTCATTGACCGCCCCCATCTCTCCCTAGAGGAACTGCTGAGCTATCTGCCGGGACCCGACTTTCCTACGGGGGGGGTGATCGTAGAGAGCGCAGAACTGCGACGCGCCTACGCTACGGGTCGAGGGACGATCACCTTGCGGGGGGTGGCTAAGCTTGAGGATATTCAGCCCGGCCGGGGTCGCCACCGCCGCCAAGCAATTGTGGTGACGGAGTTGCCCTATCAGGTGAATAAAGCGGCATGGATTGAGAAAGTGGCAGATTTGGTGAATCAAGGTCGCCTAGAGGGCATTGCCGATCTGCGGGATGAGAGCGATCGCGAGGGGCTGCGGGTGGTGATTGAACTAAAGCGGGATGCTGCGGCAGCGCAATTATTGGAACAGCTCTACCGCCTGACCGCACTGCAGGTCACCTACGGGATTAACTTGATGGCACTGGTGGGCAATCAACCCCGCCAACTCTCCCTCAAGGAGATTCTCAGCGAGTTTCTTCAGTTCCGTGAACAGACGCTGCTGCGCCAGTATCGCCATGATCTCGAAGCTGCTCAAGCCCGCCAGCATGTGGTGAGTGGACTCTTAATTGGCCTCAATGCGGTGGATCAGGTGATTGAGATTTTGCGATCGGCAGCGGATGGCAGTACTGCCCAGCGGGAATTGATGACGCGCTTGGGCTTGAGCGATCGCCAAGCCAGTGCTCTGATTGCTATGCCTCTACGCCGCCTCACCCAGCAGGAGCGCCAGGAACTGGAACGGGAACAGGCGGAGTTGCAAGTGCGGATTGCCCAGTGGGAAACGTTGATAAGTGAGCGTCCAGAGCGCCTCAAGGCACTAAAGAAAGAACTGCGCCAGTTAAAGAAAGAGTTTGCTGACCCCCGCCGCACCCAAATTCTCACGGCAGTGCCGCCCCCCCCTGGACCAGGGGAAAACAATGACCGTGACGAGGCTCCCCTCTGGGTAGAAGTCAATCATCGCGGCTATGGGCGCTGTCTGCCCCAGCGCAGTCGGAGTAGTGTTCCGCTACAAACATGGTTGCCCTGGTCGGAGCCATTGCCCCTAGCATTCTCGGTGCAGGCCAGCGATCGCCTCTGGGTGTTTACCGAAAGCGGCAAAGTCTATCCGCTGGCGGTGGAGCGACTGCCTGTCACTAGCCGCAGCGATCGCGGCCAACCCCTTCTGCCCCTCTTGGCGGAGTCGGCTCAGGGAGAGACCCTTTTAACAGTTCTTCCCGGTCAACCCACAGCAGAGAAGCTGATTCTGCTGACGCGCCAAGGCCGAATTAAGGTCATTCCGATCTCAGATCTTCAAGACCTGAGGGGGCGCGGTCTCCAACTCACGAAACTCAAAGGGGGGGATGCCCTCGGTTGGGTTCTGCCTGCAGACACAGATCATTTGGTGGTGGCCACCTCGCGGGGGCGGGTCTTTCACTTTTTCATCCCCGACCTTCCAGCTTTGGGACGGCTGAATCCAGGCCAAGTGGCGGTGCGCCTCGGTGTGCAGGAGACATTGGTGGGGGCGATCGCCCTCGCCGCACAGGAGGCTCTCCTCCTTGTGACCCGCTTAGGTTTGGGCAAGCAACTGCCCCTGTCCCTCATTGAAGTCACTCCCCTTGGTCATTTGGGACAGTTGGCAATACCCCTAGGACAAAAACAGGATGGTCTGGCGGGACTTGGCCGTGGCGGCATCCCCTTGGCACTGGTGACAACCCAAGGGCGGGCGTGGGTCACAAATGGCGCAGACGTACCCCTCCTTAACAGAGAGGCGATGGGGGTGGCGATCGCTCCCCTTGCGGCGGGGGAACAGATTCAGGCGGTGGTGCCGCTGGCCTGACCCATTCAAGCCACCGACCGCAGACCCGCAGGTGGCAGCCCCGCGACAGCGTTGAAGTTTGCTGACCGTTGCCTGCCGAGATCAGGGAACGCACCTCCTCAACCACCCCAAAGTTAATCCGCTCCTGGAGGCAGCGGCGGAGGAAGTGGTAAATCAGGCGGCGCTGCAGGGCAAGGGGCAATTCCCGAAGACGCCACCGGTCTAAAGCGGGGGGATGCTCGCGGATCACTGCGGGGGCAAGACGAGCAACCTCAGCCTCGAAATAGGCGCGATCGCCGGCCAGCAGTTCGGCGGTTTGAGCCAGCGCCTGCTCGACCTTGGCGTTGAAGTGGCGTTGCAGATAGGGGATTAACTCCAAACGCAGCCGATTGCGGCGGTAATCCAAACTCTGGTTCGTTTCATCCTGCCAAATGGCTAATCCGTAGGCTTGGCAAAAGGCCGCCGTTTCCGCTCGCGTCATCCCCAGCAGGGGGCGGACTAATTGAACTGCGCCCAAAGGACGGCTCGGCAAAAGGGTAGCCAATCCGTCGGGGCTAGTGCCACGCAACAGATGCAGCAGAAGACTTTCAGCGCGATCGCTTTGGGTGTGGGCGGTCACCACATGGGTGCAATTCAAGGCCCCGGCCACCGTTTCAAAGACTTGGTAACGCCATGAACGGGCGGCTGCTTCAGTTTTCGGCATCTGCGGAGCACGTACTACCTCACAGGGCAGGTGCCATCGCTGCGCTAGCCCTTGGACAAAAGCGGCATTGGCGGCACTATCGGGACGCCAGCGGTGATCACAATGGACAACAGCCAAGCTCCAGTGCCAGTGGGGCTGCAGATCTACCAAGAGTTGGGTTAAACACACCGAATCCTGCCCCCCTGACAGGGCAATCAGAATCCGCGACCCTTGGGGGAGCCATTGCTGGGCTTTTAAGGTGGTGTGTAGGCGAGCGTGGTAGATGCCCCACACGGGCAAAAATCCACTAGAAGAACCAACCGTAGGAGTGCAGGCCCTTCCCCAGCAGGTTTACCCCCAAATAGCAGACCCAGACGACGCCAAAACCCACAGTGGCGAGAATAGCGGGTTTGCGCCCCTGCCAATCGCGGGTCATGCGGGCATGGAGATAGGCCGCATACACCAGCCAAACAATCAGCGCCCAAGTCTCTTTGGGATCCCAACTCCAAGGCGCGCCCCAAGCTTCATTGGCCCACACAGCCCCAGAGATAATGCCAATGGTCAGTAGGGGAAAGCCAAGACCAATCATGCGGTAGCTCAAGTTATCGAGGGTCTCCGCTAGGGTCAGGCGTTGCAGATTCAATTGCAGCCTAGGCTGGGTGAGTACCGTTGTGCCACCTTCCCCACTCGCCGGTTCTAATAAAGGTTCTGGCATGGGCCTGCGAAAGCTGCCTGTCCCCACAGAACTCCCTTTGAGGCTGACGGGTTTGCCCCAAGTGACCACTAAGAAGGCGATCGCCAGCAGGGATCCCACCATCAACGTGGCATAACTCAGCATCATCACACTGACGTGCATCATTAACCAGTTGGACTTCAAAGCAGGCACAAGGGGCGCCGACTGTTGCATTTCGGGCGGGAGTGAGAGGGCAGCAAAGGCAGTAATTCCCATTGCGACGGGGGCGGTGACAACCCCCACAAGGCGCTGGCCACTGATAGACTCAGCGACAAAGTGCATTGCCGTTAAGCCCCAACACAGGAAAAAGAGGGATTCGTAGAGATTACTGATGGGAAAGTAGCCCCCCTCAATCCAGCGTGCCGCCAGCAGGCCAGTGATACAGAGGTTGGCGATCGCCATTCCCATGCGACCGGCAGCCGTCAGCAGCGGCCATTGGGGAAATGCCGCCCCACCCCAGTAGAGCAACATGGTGAGCAGAAGGACGGCAAAGGCCGTATTGTCCAACCAACCTTCAAGGGTTAATAAATCCATAGCGTTTTTTGCCAGCCTGCTATTCTCTTGTATTGTACTGTGCCCACAGCCCTTTTCGGGGAGTGGGAGACCGATAGCAAAGGCTTTTGCACAACCTAGGCTCTTTGCTGCCACCGCTCCTCCCCAGGGGGAGAGTGATACCACAATTTGAGCCTGAATTCTATAATCAGGGTTGAAGAATCATCACGTTCTATTGTGCTGCTGCGGGAGCGAGAACCCCATGAACGAGCTACGGGCTGCGCTGGAATTAGCGACGGAGGAGGAGTTACAAGACCTAACGGAGATTCTGTTTCGCCGTCGGCTCAATCCCTTGGACTACCTAACCACGCCCGATCCCATTGCCGTGCAAGCTCAGGATCGCCAGGCGTGGCTGGATGATATTGAGGAGCGATTTCGCTTTTTGGCAGCAGACGGCTTAACGGTGCTCCAGGGTAAAGCGCAGCAAATCAGCTATCGGCAAACCCTGATGCGCGTGTGTCGCTATTTGAATATCAAGTTTTCCCCCAGTTGGAGTGTGCCCGAGCTGGAGATGGAAATCTTCTTGAATCTCTTGCAGCGGATGTGGAAGAAGCTGGGGGATGAAGATCGCAAGGTTCTAGCGGCACAGATTCAAGACAGCTTGCCGGAGCTGCGCCATGGCCATCCCATTTCGCTGGAGACGGTGCGTCTTATCCTAGAGGGGGGCGCTGCGATCGCCATTAGTTCTGTGGTGCGTTCGATGGTTGTCCAGCAGGTAGCACGGCAATTTGCTATTCACTTTGCCGGCTGTAAGCTCTCAATGACCCCCTTAATTTCCCGTGGGGCAGCAATGGGAGCGGCCAAATTTGCCGTGGGGCGCAGTCTTTTGGCCTTTGCCGGCACCGCCCTGTGGATCTGGTTTATTGCCGACTTGGGTTGGCGCGCCATCTCCACCAACTACGCCCGCATTATTCCCACCATTTTTGCAATTGCCCAAATTCGCCTTCTGCGGGGTGAGCAGGCCTCCCAGTGGGCAATGGCCTAAAGCGGCACTACGCGATCTTTATCCAATGTAAGCAGTTGTCGCAGTTGATCGAGGTTGAGTTCAGTTAGCCACTGCTCACCACTGCCAACAACAGTTTCTGCTAGGATTTTCTTTTGTTCAATTTGCTCGTGAATTTTTTCTTCGAGGGTGCCCGTGCAGATAAACTTGTGGATTTGGACATTGCGGGCTTGACCGATGCGGAAGGCGCGATCGCTGGCCTGATTTTCCACGGCGGGATTCCACCAGCGGTCGTAGTGGAAGACATGGTTGGCACGGGTCAAGTTCAAACCAACCCCCCCTGCCTTAAGGGAAAGAATAAAGACGGCGGGCGCTTGGGGATCGTGTTGAAAACGTTCCACCATCAGTTCCCGCTGGGCTTTGGGGGTCTGTCCCGAAAGGAAAAAGACCTCTTGCTGCAACGCCTGCTCCAAATAGGTTTTTAGATACTTGCCAAACTCGGCAAATTGGGTGAAGACAAGGGCGCGATCGCCCACCTCTTGCAGTTCTTGGAGCATTTCTGTCAAGCGCTGTAATTTACCGGAGCGTTCGGGGGTGTAGTCCTCCTGTTTGAGATACTGCGCCGGATGGTTACAGATTTGCTTTAGTTTAGTCAGGGTGGCCAAGATATGCCCCCGCCGCTGGATGCCTTCGCTATTTTCAATGACAGCCAAGGCTTCTTCCACCACAGAGGTGTATAGCTGCATCTGCTCTAGGGTCAGGCCGCAATAGACCAGCATCTCCTGTTTTTCGGGGAGGTCTTGGATAATGCTGCGGTCGGTTTTTAGGCGCCGCAGAATAAAAGGCTGAACATAGGTGCGCAGCGCGTTGAGGGAGGTGGTGTCGCCGTAGCGTTCAATGGGGCGCACATAGCGGTGCTGAAAGTAGGTGCGATTGCCCAGGTACCCCGGATGCAAAAAGTCCATAATGGACCAAAGTTCAAGGAGGCGATTCTCTAAAGGAGTTCCCGTCAGGGCAATGCGAAATTGGGCTGCAAGTTGTCGCGCCGCTTGGGACTGTTGCGTGGAGGCATTTTTGATGTTTTGGGCTTCATCGAGCACCAAATGCTGCCAGGGAACCTGTTGTAGGGTGGCGAGATCCCGCTGGAGGAGGGCGTAACTGGTGAGAATCAGATCGTGAGTTTCGACTTTTTTTAGAAAGGCCTTGCCCTTGGGGCGATCGCTCCCGTGGTGGACATAGGGACGCAGGGTTGGGGCAAACTTCTGACACTCTCGCAGCCAGTTCCCCAGTACCGATGTAGGACAAATCAAAAGGGTTGGGCGGTACTCGCGGCCTGTTTCCTTGAGGTGGAGCAAAAAGGCCAGCAGTTGAATCGTTTTGCCCAAACCCATATCATCGGCCAAGCAAGCCCCCAGCCGCCAACGTTCCAAGAAACTTAGCCACGCCACCCCTCGCGCTTGGTAGGGGCGCAGTTCGCCGCAAAATTCCTGCGGTGTGGGCACCGGTTCAAGGGGTTGTTTACCCGTAAGGGCATCCAGCAGTGCTTGGAGCGCATCATCGGCTGCCAACCCCAGAATGGGTAACTTGGCCACCGTCACCGTATCCCCCGTAGCAATCCGCAGTGTATCAGCCAAGGAGAGTTGGCTCTTTTGGGGAGATTGGAGAAACTCTTGGGCGGCTTTGATCTCCTGGGGACGGAGGAGCACCCACTCTCCATTGAGATAGACAAGGGGACTCTCCTGACGGCGCAGTTGTTCAAAATCCGCCTCGGAGAGGGGAGACTGCCCCAGCTGCAACTGCCACTGAAACTGCATCAGGCTATCCACACTGAGGCCACCGCTGGCCGTCGGCGGCAATGTGGCAACAATCTTGAGACCCAAGCGATGCTGCGGGCTATTGCGGCGCAGACTGGGGGGCAAAATAATTGCTACCCCCTGTTGTTCGAGGGGAGGAATGGCACTTTGCAAGAAGGTGTACACTTCGCTTGTCTGGAGGGTTAAGGCAACGGGTGAAGGTTCTTGGAGACTGCGATCCAGGGGACGATAAATGCGCGAGGCTAGACCCAGTCCCCGCAGTAGCGTTTCTTGGGGTTGAGGTAGTACTTGCCCGCGGTAGAAAAGTGACTCTTGGGTACATTGCCAAATCTCCGCTGCCGCCAGCATTGTTTCCGTTTCGCCCTCACTTTGTAAACCAAAGGCCAAGTGCCAGTCGCCATTAGCAGTGTCGGGAGGCACCAACTGTAGCGCTAAGCGCCACTGGGGACGCAGATCCAACTGTTCGCGGTAGGTTTCTTGCCAGCGGCGGAGCCGTTCCACAAAGGAAGGGGGGAAGGCGGGGGCTTGACCCGTCTTCAGAAACGCCAGCCAGTGGCTATGCTCCTTTGCCAAGCCCACTCTGGGCAATTCCACGGCGGCAAGGGCAGTGTGGAGATAGCCCTGGAGGGTGTGGTGGAGAAAATCCGCTACTAGATCACTGGCCTGGGGTGGAAACCGCAGAGCAACTGCTTCTTCTTGATAGCAGCGGCACAGATCGGGCATGGACTGGCTAAACCGGCGAAAGCGATCGCGATCTGCCCGATGGGTCAACAGAATTTGCCAGCCCTTTTCTGTGGGTAGATACTGACCGCGGACAATTAAGTCGAGCAGCCAGCGACTCACATGGAACCAGTAGCGGAGATCATCGCCAATGGCACAGCCTGGGCAGCCTTGCAGCATGAGTTGGTGCAGATGTTCTAAAACCCAAGGTGCGGGAATTCCCCGGCCACAGAGGTGCCAAAGGAACAGTGGCTCCCCGTTGATCTCGCCTAAAGGAAGGGGCAGCAATTCGTTGCCGTGAACTTGAGCCGGTAGAGCAACATAGGTGGAGTGGGGAACTGCTTTGGCTAGGGAGGGAAGTTTGACGGGCGTTGCGTAGGGATACACAGGAACACCTGTTGGCTCCCAAGCCGTTGTTGCCTGAGCCAGAGGTCGCCATTCTTCTACCCAAAGGAAAAATTGTGGCGTCGGCGTCGTCAGCCACGTCCCATGCAAAACTGCCATGGAATTATTTTAGTTGCCGCTTTGAGGTGAGGAGAGATTCCAGCTCAGCGGGAGGCAGGGGTCGCGACAGCAGATAGCCTTGGCCGTAGTTACAGCCTAATTTCTTGAGATGTTTTAATTGTTTTTCGGTTTCGATGCCCTCTGCGATCGTACCGAATCCGAGATGGCGAGCCAACATTATAATCATTTCAACGATACGGTAGTTTGTCGGGTTATCCAGTTCCTGCACAAATGAGCGATCAACTTTCAAGTGGTGAATAGGTAAGCGATGCAGGTAGCTCAAACAGGAATACCCTGTCCCAAAATCGTCAATGCTAATTTCAATGTCGCGATCGCCCAGGCCCTGGAGGAGGGCTATCATCTCTTCCCCCAAATCCAAGGCCATCCGCTCCGTCAGCTCCAAAATTAACTGTCCCTTAGCAAGGGGATAGGTCTGGCGCAGCCCATCCAACTGTCTAAAAAAGTGGGGATGTTTTAGAGTTTTAGCACTGATGTTGACGCTGAGAATAAGATTGCCTATGTGGCGAAAGCGCTGTTGCCACTCGTAAAATTGGCGGCAGGCCTGCTCCAACACCCACTGATCTAAAGCGTCGATTAAGTCGGTATCCTCAGCAATCTGCACAAAGTGTGCAGGAGAAATCATCTCTCCCGTCGGATGACGCCAGCGCACTAAAGCCTCCATGCCCGCCAATTGCCGTTTTCCCAAATCAAAAAAGGGCTGATAGACGATTTGCAGACTGCTGTCTTTTAGGGCATGGCGCAGGTCATGCTCTAGGCGCACTGCTTGCCAAACCGCTGTCTGCATTTGCAAATCAAAGAGGGCATAGCCACCCCGCTGGTGCATCTTAGCTCGATGCAGGGCAATGTCAGCATCCCGCAGCACCTGAAAACTATTGTCGTACTCCCCATGGGCAAAGACAATGCCTATACTGACATTGACAATCAGTTGCAGTTCATCTACGGCTAGGGGGGTTTCCAAGTCCTGCAGCAGGGCTTCAGCAAGCCCAATGGCCTCTTGCCGCTGCCGCAGATGCGTTGCCAAAATCACAAAGCGATCGCTACCAAAGTAGGCCACCAGATGCTGCGAATCCACCCGTTGCCGCAGGCGCTTGCCAAGAGCCTGGAGGAAGCGATCGCCCACCTGATGTCCAAGGCTGTCGTTGATGAGCTTAAAGCGATCGACATCCACAAAGAGTAGAGCATAGTGGAAGTCCGACTGGCGGTGCGCTTGAGCAATGGCTTTGGTCAGTTCCTCGGTCAAATAGTAGCGATTGGGTAGGCCGGTCAGGGAATCGTAGTAAGCTTGCTGTTTCAATTGCCCCTGTACCTGAATCCAATTGGTGACATCGCGGGAGGCGGTTTGCAGGTACAGAACCCGCCCTTGGGAGTCTCGGCGGGCTTTCACCAAGGTTTCTAGCCAGCGCAGGCTGCCATCGGCAGTAACCATGCGATGGGTAATTGGCCAGAACCGCTCCTGCTGCCTCATTTGCTCTAACTCTTGGCTAACCCGCGATCGCTCCTGCGGTGGACAGAATTCGGCAAAGGGGCGACCGATCATTCCTTGGGGAGCAATTCCCAGCAGCGCCTCACAGGACGGACTGACGTAGAGACATCGCCCTTGGGAATCTAGTAAGCAAATAATGTCACCGGTGTTCTCCGCCAAGAGACGATAACGCTCCTCACTTTCTCTGAGGGCAATTTCTGTTTGTTTGCGCTCGGTAATATCCAGTTGGGTGCCGATGACTTTACAGGGTTGTCCCTTCTCATCACACAGCAGCGTTGTATTAGCGTAAAACCAGCGATAGGAGCCGTCGCGATGCCGCAGCCGAAACTCTAAGGTACAGGGAGACGCCTCCTGCAAGAAAGCACTAAAGAAGGCAATGGCAGATTCCCTATCCTCAGGGTGAAGGCGGTTGCGCCAGTCCTCCAAAGTAAAGCTGGCGGTGGGCGGTTCCCCCAGTTGCCGCTTGTAGGTTTCTGAAACCCAAAAGGTTTCCGTTGCCCAGTCGAAAGAGTAAAAACCAATTTCGGCAGTGGCCACCGCCATTTGCAGTTGCGCCTGTTGCTCCCTGAGGCGCTCTTGGGTTTGCCGCTGTTCTGTAATATCCAGGACTAAGGTATGCCAAAGGGTACTGCCATCCTCAAGCCGCTCAGGCTGTCCTGCACCCTCTAGCCAACGGATTTCCCCACTGGAGCGCACAATGCGAAATTGTTGGCACCAAGGCGTCAGGGTTGCTGCCGATTGGCAGACTGACTCCCAAGTGGCGGCATAATCTTCAGGGTGCACCAAGGCCCACAGAACTCGACCATCGGCGGCAGCCGCCTCTGCGGAAACCCCCCACATTGTTTCGCACAGGGGATTGAGGTAAAACACTTGAATTTGACCATCGGGGCGTTGCAGGTAGCGAAAGAGAGCGCCCGGCAAATTCAGGGCGGTGCGGCGTAGGCGCTCTTCACTGCGGCTAAGGGCGGCTTCTACTTGACGGCGTTGGTTAAGTTCCTCCTGCAATTGTTGGTATAAGTTGGCTTGATGGATAGCCACCTCCAGTTGGGCGGCAACAGCCCGAACCAAAGAAATCTCTGCCGCCGACCAAGCATGGGAGCGGTTGGGAACCACAAGAGTCAGGCTGCCCCACAATTGGTCATTGATTCGGAGGGGAGTGAGTAACCAAGCTCCGGGAAAGGTCTGGGCCACCGTCTGATTGACGTGATCGGCAATGGCTTGGGTATCGGCAATTGCGACCACCTCCCCTTGCTTCAACTGCGCTGCAAAGGGATTGTCAGCATCGGGAATTTCATAGCCTATGGCTCGTTCCCCATTGCCCCCTTGACAGCAAGCGGCGAGAGTGCGCCACACCTGCGCTGCCGGTAAGTACTGCACCACATGGGCATCCACCCCTAGCCCCATTTGGGCAATCTCAGACACTGCCGTCTGAAAAATGGTCTCTAGGTCAAGGGAGTTGCGGATGGCTTGGGTGACGCGGTTGAGGGTTTGCTCCCGCCACAACTGTTCTTTGAGGGCGGTAATATCGCGACCAACCGATTGAATTTCTTGCAGTTGGCCTTGGGCATCAAAGATGCCCAAATTCATCCATTGCGTCCAAATCCAAGTTCCTTGAGGATTGAGGAGGCGGTTTTCGGTTGCAAAGGTGGGTGCTTCTGGCGTAAGACGGGAGAGGCAGTCCAGCAAGAGGGTCAAATCTTCAGCAGGAATAAATTCACCCCAGCAATGACCCAGCACCTCCTTAGGAGAATATCCCACAGCCCGACAGAAGGCCTGATTCGCAAAGGTAATTGTGGTGGTGGGCGTAGAGCGTACTACAAAGTCGGTTTGGGTTTGGATAAGGTCGCGGTAGCGGTTGGCCTGCTCTTGGAGATGGTTGGTTAAGATAGCTTGTTCTATTTCTTGCTGCTTGCGATCGCTGATGTCAATATAGGCAGCAACACTGGCAACTACTTGTCCTTGGGGGGTCAACAGAGGAATGCCATAGACTTCAAGACTCACCCGTTCCGATTGCCGCTGCACATCTAACTCAACAGGGCCAACGCAAACTCCTTGCAGAGCGACAATGGCCGGCAGCTCTTCTTTGGGATAGGGGCGATCGCTATCGCAAAGGTAAACCCGAAGATTGGCTTCAATGTCAGCGCAGGGGTAGTTTGGTTCAGTAAAGCCCAGTAGCTTTCGTCCCCGCGGGTTAGTGTACACTAACTGTCCCGACAGGTTATACAGGCAAATGCCCACGGGCAGCGCCTCGAAGAGGGTCTCCAAGTAGTGATCGGTTTCCTCCCCAACAAGCTTTTGCAGAACATTAATGAGACCACTCTTTTTCAAAGCAACCCCAGGCAAGGGAGAAAAATTTGACATATCAACAACACTAAGGAGTCTTGGGGAGGAACACTAAGCATATATATTTTACTCATTGCCTATATTTTAATCGGTGCCGCAGCTTGACTATGTTATCCCGTTAACCAGTTGGTCGAACAATTATTAAATTAGCGTCACTATGTCCTAAGAAGTGAAAGAAATTACTAAGACTCGGTTCAGATTCGACAATAGCGCTTTACCCAGTGACAGCGCCTATCCAGCCAAAACAGCACTCCACCTTACCCCTGTGGCTAGGAGCGGATTCCAGCTTTGCAAAAACAGCCCCCTTGGAACACCGCCGCTCAAAGATAAAAATCGTTGATCTGTTGCCTAGGTGTGTTGCTGCTTTAGGTCGTGGCTGCTCTCCTCAGCAACTATTTTTGAAATGACCTGCGTTTTGGGCATTTAGCCATTTGGCATACAAATCAGGTCGCCGTTGGCGAGTGCGTTCAATTTGCTGTGCCCGTCGCCACGCTGCAATTTCCCCGTGGTGACCGGAAAGCAAGACCGGCGGCACTGACCAGCCTCGAAATTCCGCAGGTCGGGTGTAGTGGGGATAGTCCAGCAGGCCGTCTTCAAAGCTCTCTTGGTGCAGGGAGGCAGCTTTGCCTACGGTGCCGGGCAAGAGTCGTAGCACGCCATTGAGAATGACCAGAGCGGGAATTTCACCACAGGTAAGCACAAAGTCACCAATGGAGATTTCTTGGGTCACGAGGTGCTCAACAACCCGTTCATCCACCCCCTCATAGTGGCCACACAGGATCACCAACTGATCCCGCTCCTGTGACCAGTGCCAAAGATGTTGTTGGGTGAGGGGTTCTCCTTGGGGCGTAACATAGATTACTTCACGGCGGGGTAGAGAGGGCAGGGATTCCACGGCGGCAAAGAGGGGTTCCGGCTTCATGACCATGCCGACACCGCCGCCGTAGGGTTCATCATCCACCCGCTGGTGCTTATCGGTAGTGAACTTGCGGGGATTAGTCAAGACCACCTCGGCAATTCCCCGCGCCAAAGCCTTCGCCATCAGGCCGCTGCTGAGGGGAGAGGCAAAGAATTCGGGAAAAAGCGTAATAATGTCAAAGCGCATCACTGACGCCGGCAGGACAGGGAACCGTAGTAGGCAAGGGCACGCAATTGGCTGAGGGCACAGAGCTGCTCCTGTTTCCACGCCTGCTGTGCCTCTGGAGCAGGTGGGGGCGCTTTAACCCCAAAGAGTTGATAAATCAGGGGGGAGCGATCGCGCCGCAACCGCACAACGGCATAGTTCCCCTCCCTGAGATGAGCGGCTTTTGCCAAGGCGTTTAGGGCTTCAGGGCGACTCAGGGTGCCATCAATGAGGCCATACTGTTTGGCTTGATCGTTGCTGAAAATCATCGCTCCCATTTGATTGCGGATGACCTGCGGCGAAATGCCACGGGCTTGGGCAACATGGGCAACAAACTTAGTGTACTCCTGCTCAAGCCCCCTTTGGAGAACCGCTATTTCCTCAGGGGTGAGGCGACGGAAGGGGTTGCCCATATCTTTGCTGCGACCAGCGCTGAGGGTGCGCTCTTCAATGCTGTTGGCAGTGACACCCCCCTGAAGTAGGCCATTGTTGAGACTGGTGGGGCGATCATAATAGAGCACACTGGGGCCTAGAATACCAATACTGCCAATCATACTGCCGTAATCCGCGTAGATCCGATCCGCCGTCACCATAGCCCACACCCCGCCGGAGGCAGCAATGCCCTCAATAAAGGCATAGACCGGTTTTTGAGTAGCTTTGCGATAGTTTTTAATGCCGTCGGCGATCGCCTGCGAGCCAAAGATGGTGCCACCGGGCGTACTGATATTGAGAAAGACGGCCTGAATTGTTTTATCCTGGGCAGCATCTGCCAACTGCTGCTGAACTTCATAACCGTAGGTAACGCCCCCAAGGGGAGCAAAGAACATATCCTCGTTGTTTTGCGGACTGCCTAGAATGGCACCCACAATGTCAATTCTCAGAATGCGATCGCGACTCGTTTCTTTGCCACTGATGTGCTCATAGGGACTGGTTTCACCGTCGGGCGCCCACAGGACGCCGAGGAGGGCAAAGAAGACTGTACTGCTCAAGCCCACTATCCCCAGTGTGAAGAAGACCGTCAGGGTGCCAAAGAAAATCAGGCCACAGCGGTGAAACACACTGAGCCAAAAGGGGGGAAGTGAACGGGTCATAGAGGAGGAGGAGGTTTGGGTATAATCTGAAAAGTTTTTCAGTCAAGTGTTTTACTTATTTTAGCCGCAGTCTGCGGTGTTCCCTTGTTTTTGCTCCTCATGACCCATCCTTGCCGTGTTGACCTGTCACGATTCTGTTGCGAGGTAGGTTCTCTCTACTAATGAAGCCCTCAATGACCGCTGAGCAGTATCTCAATCACCCCACCTTTGGCTTGCTCTATGGGGTCTGTCCTTTAGATGAACATCGGCAACTCTTTACAACGTTGTATGCCCAGCGGTTGTTCTTCATTGTCAGCCAAGGATCCCAAGGGATGAAGTTTGAGTCCATTAGTCGCACTGATGCGCGGATGCTCATTGAACAGCGGTTGCGATCCCTCCGTCGCCTTGGCAAAACTGCAGAATATCAAGCTCTAGAGGCCATCCATCGCCAAGCCTTCCTGTAGCGCAAGCCCCCCTATGCCTCCAAAGACATGGCAAATCAAAGAAGTAGCTGAGCAGTTGCAAATTCATCCCCAAACGCTGTACTACTACGAGCGCATTGGCCTGTTGCCACCGCCCCAGCGCACACCAACAGGCTATCGCCAATTTACCGAGGCAGACCTCGAGCGATTGCAATTTATTCAACGGGCAAAGGCCTTAGGATTTCGTCTCAAGGAAATTCACCAGCTGCTAGCTCTGCGGGAGCAGCGGACGCTCACCTGTTTTACCGTCTATGAGCAACTGCAACAGAAAATTGCTGCCATTGAAGGCCAGATGCGGGAATTGCAAGCACTGAAAAAGGAACTAGAAAATCTCCTGCAGGAATGTCACAACCGCCTTGGGACAGTGACGACCGATCATGCCTGTACCCTTTTGGAGGAGTCTGAAAAATCAGCCCTAAGCACACCCCCAGTCGCCGATACTCCTGCACTTTAGCACGCAAGGGTCACAGATGATTTTTGACATATGTCCACGCTAGTTTGGCTGCACCCACCATGCCCGCCTGATTTCCAAGGGTGGCTCGCAGGCAGTGGAGGTGATTGCGGGAAGTGGGCAGTACTCGCTCCTCCAATTCAGCAATCATCGAGGGAAAAAAGAGATCACTGGCGGCACTAATTCCCCCACCAATAATTACCGCTTCTGGGGTGAGGACGTACACCAGGCTAGCAATGCCAGCGGCTAATTCACGACCGTAGCTTTGCCAGAGGGCGATCGCCTCAGGGTCGCCATTGGTGGCACGCTCTGCCATCTCATGGGGGTCACAGCCCCACCGCCGCCGCAGGGCTTGGGCGGAAACGTGTTGTTCAAGGGAACCGCGATTGCCACTATTGCAGGGAGGGCCATTGTAGTCGAGGGTAATCAGCCCCAACTCGCCGGCAGCTCCATCCCGACCGACAAAGAGATTGCCATTGAGGATAATCGCACCCCCCACCCCCGTCCCTAGGGTGAGTAAAATAAAATCTTTGAACTGACTGCCCGCCCCTAGCCATGCTTCCCCTAGGCCGGCGCAGTTGGCATCGTTACAAATTACTGTGGGTTTGCCCGTCAAGTGTTCAAGACTGTCGCTAATGGGTACTTCGTACCAGTCAAGGTTAATGGCGCGGCGGGCAATGCGACCGCTGGCATCCACAGGCCCCGGCACGCCCATCCCAATGGCCAATGCCCGATCCTCGGCATCCAGTTCCTCAATCCCCTGCACCACGGCTTTAATCACCCGTTCTGGAAAGGGGGGCTGGGGAGTCGGCAGTGTCAGGGCATTCAGACAATCCCCCTTGGGACTAAACCGTCCCATTTTGATGGCCGTGCCACCGAGATCAACACCGATGACGTAGGGTTCGTTCACAGAGATTTTGTCGGCTTTAATTGCAGGCGATCGCGGGCATCTGTGCCCAGTTGAATGGTTCCATCCGATGGTAGCACACCTGTACTCTCTACCCGTACTTCTCCAAATCCTAGGAATATCTGCACTTGACAGGCTGCTGCCAAATCTCCGGCCCAAGCAATGATGCGGGTAATCGGCAGGGACTGGGGCAATGGTTCAGCAACCAACGGATCGGGCTAACCCGCGGTTTTCAGTTGCCGACTTAGGTGCAGAATCAATGACTCCGGCAGCGGACTATTTTGAATGGCAATACGCACTTGGGCAGGGGTGGTTAAACCTGTTTCCCGTGGGTCGGCAGGGAGCGTATCACGGAAATACTGCTCCGTTAGCCAGGCAATCCGCCGGTAATCGGGCAGCCAATCGCTGACCCGCTGCGCGGGAACAAGCTAACAGGGGAGAAGGAGAGCGCGAACGGGGTAGCCGTCCTGTAATTTTGCTGTCGGCCACAACCACGCCGACCTAGGGCAGGGCATGCCGCAAGTGACGCCTGGGGAGATACAAGCAGCGGATACGCCCTTGGCCCAGGAACCCACCGTTGGCTTCAGCAGGTCGCGGAGGATGTCAAATACCTTAGGCGCCTTCGATCCTGCGTTTCACCTTTTGGAGTCTGTGTCCTCCCCGCTAAAAGAACGGTCAACAAATTCGCAGGATACAATAATATCCACTCCATACGCAGCTCATTACGGCCAACATGCAATTTATTGACCTTGCGGAAATTCATGTCAAAGCCGGCAAAGGGGGCGACGGCATTATTGCCTTTCGCCGTGAAAAATACGTGCCGGCAGGAGGGCCATCGGGGGGCAATGGCGGCAATGGTGGATCAGTCATTCTCAAAGCCGTGTCCAATTTACAAACGCTGCTGGACTTTCGCTATGCCCATGTTTTTAAGGCAGAAGATGGCCAACGGGGCGGACCGAATAACCGCACCGGCGCCTGTGGTGCCGATCTAATTATTGAAGTGCCCTGCGGCACCATGGTCTGGGATGCCAAAACGGAGGAATTACTGGGGGATCTCACTACCCCCGGTCAAACGCTGCTGGTGGCCAAGGGGGGCAAAGGGGGTCTAGGGAATAGGCACTTCCTCAGCAATCATCAGCGGGCACCGGATTATGCCCTCCCCGGCCTAGAGGGCGAAGAGCGACACCTGCGGCTAGAACTCAAGCTGCTGGCGGAAGTGGGGATTATTGGTCTGCCCAATGCCGGCAAATCAACTCTCATTTCTGTGCTGTCGGCGGCGCGACCCAAAATTGCCGATTATCCCTTTACAACGTTGGTGCCCAACTTAGGGGTGGTGCGCCAGCCCAACGGGGATGGAACGGTATTTGCCGATATTCCCGGTCTGATTGCGGGTGCCCATGCAGGCCTGGGATTGGGACATGAGTTTCTCCGCCATATTGAGCGCACCCGTCTGCTGCTGCATTTGATTGATGCGACGGCTGAGGATGTGGTGAGCGCCTACCAAACCATTCGCAATGAATTGGTGGCCTATGGCCATGGGTTGGGCGATCGCCCGCAGATTGTTGTCCTCAATAAGATAGATGCCCTAGAGCCTTCCCAGGTCACCGCTGTTCAGGAAACCCTCACCGCGTATTTGGGAAAACCCGTGTTTGCCATTTCTGCAGTGGCTCGTCAGGGGTTGGAGCCTCTTTTAGACGCTATTTGGCAGGAACTGGGGGTTAGGGTTTCCCATCAGTATTGCTGATTCGATGGCTGCTGTTGAGGAGCGACTGAGGAAAAAATGAACACCAGAGGATTCCTTGTCTTGGGGGCGATCGCCTTGGGCAGTAGTCTAATTTTGGGGCTGTCTTCCCCCAGCCTGTGCCAACCCACCCCACTGCCCTTTCAAGAACTGGCCAATCAAATTGATCAACTGCGGCAGGAGGGCAATATCCAAGCGGCCATCCCCCTTGCGGAGCGCTTTGTCACCTTAGTAGAAAATACCCTGGGCAACGATCACCCCCTTTTGGCCGCAGCTCTCAATGAATTGGGGAAGCTTCAGGTGGAGCAGGGAAATTATGCAGCGGCACTCCCCCTTTATCAGCGAGCCTTGGCTATCTATGAGCAAACGCGCGGAGCAGATCAACCAGAGGTCTCTGCCGTCTTGAATAACTTGGCCAATCTCTATCGCGCTCAAGGGAACAATGAGGCGGCATTGCCAGTGTTTCAGCGATCGCTGGCGATCGCCGAAAAGAGTTTCGGCAGCAATCACCCTGAAGTAGCAGTCATTCTCAATAACCTCGGTCTCCTTTACACAGAGCAAAAGAACTACCCCCGCGCTCTACCTTTGTACCAACGGGCGCTGCGGATCTTTGAGCAAGCCCTAGGAGAGAAAAGTCCCTATGTGGCAACAACCCTCAACAATTTAGCGGGTTTATATCGAGCACAGAAAAATTACGCTGCCGCTTTGCCCTTGTACCAACAGGCTCTTAAGATTCGCGAACAAATTTTACCGCAGGGTCATCCAGACATTGCTGCCAGCTTGAACAATTTAGCAACCCTCTATTTTGATCAGCGCAACTACTCAGCGGCCCTGCCCCTCTATCAACGCACGCTAGAAATTGCGCAATTGCGCCTTGGGGAAACCCATCCCAACACGGCAACGGCTCTCAGCAACCTTGCTGCTGTCTATTGGCAACTGGGAAATTTTCCCCAGACCCTTGCACTGCTGAAAAACGTCCAGGAAATTGAGGAAAAGAACCTGCGGCAAAATCTAATTGTTGGCTCAGAGGACTATAAACGCAACTACCTCAAGACCTTTCAGGACAGTACTGATGCGATACTGACACTGCATCTCCGGCATCTTCCTCAGGATTCTGAGGCCATTGCTCTGGCCTTGACAACGATCTTGCGCCGCAAAGGACGCTTACTGGATTTCCTGAGCCAAAACCAGGCGCGACTGCGCCGCCAACTGCCAGCTCCAGATCAGGCCAAACTGCAAGAACTCGCCACCCTGCGCACAACCATTGCCAACCTCGTTTTTGCCTCAGCAGAACCCGCCGCTTTACCCCAACTGCAGCAGCTGCAGGCACGGGCCAATCAACTGGAAGCTGAATTGAGTCTCCGCAGTGCAGCCTTTCGCGAACTCACCCAGCCGGTAACCATCGCCGCTATTCAACGGGCAATACCAGCCAACGCCGTTTTGATTGAATTCATTCGCTATCGCCCCTACGATCTGCGGACTCAGCAGTTTGGTGAGCCGCGCTATGGGGTCTATGTTCTGCGTCCAACCGGTCAACCCCTAGGCAAAGATTTGGGGCCTGCGGCTGAAATAGAGGCTCAAGTGCGCCAAACTCGGTTCCGGTTGGCCGATCCGCGCCTGCCCAAGACTGAGGTACAACGGGCGGCTCAAGCCCTGGCTGCGCGGGTCATTACCCCCATTCGTCCGTGGATTGGCAATGCAACCCATTTACTCATTGCGCCGGATGGCGAGTTAAACACCATTCCCTTTCAGGCGCTGGTGGATGCCCAAGGGCGCTACTTGGTGGAGTCCTATCTGATTACCCTGCTGACCTCCGGACGTGAACTTCTACGTCTCCAATCGCGACCGGCCTCTGCAAATACCCCTTTGATTATTGCTGACCCCAGTTTTGATCACTCCCTCAGGGGGGGGTCTCAATCTGCAGCCCCACTGCGCTCCCTTGATCTGCGGGGGCTATCCTTTGCGCCTCTGCCGGGAACGGCTGAAGAAGCACAGGCTGTGAAGGCACTCTTCCCCCAAGCCCAACTGTTGAGACAAGCTGCGGCCACAGAGGCAGCGGTCAAAGCAGCAAATTCTCCCAAAATTCTCCACCTAGCGACCCACGGCTTCTTCTTGCCCCATTCAGGAAATAAGGACATCCCTGAAAACCCCCTGTTGCGATCCGGCCTGGCCTTGGCGGGGTTTAATCAACGCCAAAGGGGTTCAGACGTGGATGATGGCGTGCTCACGGCCTTGGAAGTTACGGGGATGAACCTGAGTAACACAGAATTGGTGGTGTTATCCGCCTGTGATACGGGGCGGGGAGAAGTGGTGAATGGGGAAGGGGTCTATGGGTTGCGGCGAGCTTTCACGTTGGCGGGGGCGCGATCGCAGGTAAGTACCCTGTGGAAAGTGGATGACCAAGTGACCCGCGATATGATGGTGGCCTTTTACCAAAACCTGCGCCGAGGGATGGGGCGTACAGAAGCCCTGCGGCAAGTACAGCTTCAGCGCCTCCAGAAGGAATCCCCCTACTACTGGGCGGCATTTGTCTCCAGTGGGGATTGGTCGCCCTTGACCTAATGCGAGGCTTGCCGCGCACTGAGTCGAGCCACGTGCTTTACAGTTCTGCTACCTGCTGCCATGAAAGAGAGCTAAATCGCTGGTACGATTATCGCCAGAGTTCTGCCCTGATGGACTCATTTTCCAAAATTGGATTAGGACCTGCAGTGACAACTGACCCCTCCTCAAAATCCCCGCCGCAGGGGCGATCCCTTGCCCACATTGCCACCATTGTTGCTGTGGCAACGCTGTTGAGTAAAGTGGCGGGGCTGGTTCGCCAGCAGGCGATCGCCGCCGAATTTGGTGTCGGTGCAGCGGTGGATGCCTATAGTTATGCCTATGTGATTCCGGGATTCCTGTTTATTTTGTTAGGGGGAATCAATGGGCCTTTTCACAGCTCCATCATCAGCGTAGTGCTCAAGCAGCCCCCAGAAAAAGCTGCTCCTCTCGTAGAAACCATTACCACCCTTGTGGGCGGGCTGTTGCTGCTGTTGACGGCAGTTTTGATGGTGTTGGCTGAGCCTTTAATTCAACTCATTGCTCCCGGTGCCAGTGCAGACATCCGCGCCTTAGCCACAGAGCAATTTCGGATTATGGCACCCCTGGCGGTGCTCTCCGGTCTGATTGGCATTGGTTTTGGCACCCTCAATGCCGCCGATCACTACTGGTTGCCCTCCATTAGTCCGCTGCTATCCAGTTTGGCGGTGATTATCGGGGTTTGGTTTTTTGCCGATCACTTCGGCGCTGCGGTATTGGCTTGGGGAACCTTGGTGGGGGGAGTCTTGCAATGGTTGGTGCAAATTCCTGCCCAGTGGCAAGCCGGCATGGGGACGTTGCGCTTACGTTTTGAATTCAACCGCCCTGAAGTGCGGGAACTCATGCGGCTGATGGGGCCAGCCACCCTCTCCTCGGGGATGCTGCTCATTAGCGTCTATATCAGTCTCTTTTTTGCCTCCCAGTTGCCCGTTGGCGCCGCATCGGCTTTGAGTTATGCTCAGTTGCTATTTTTAACGCCCTTGGGAATTCTCTCCAATGTCATTCTTGTGCCCTACATGCCCATTTTTTCAAAGCTGGCGCAGCCAGAAAACTGGACAGAACTCAAGGAGCGGATTCGCCAAAGCTTGGTGCTGACGGCCTTGAGTATGATGCCGTTGGGGGCAATGATGGCGGCCTTGGCACTGCCGGCAGTGCGGGTGGTCTATGAACGACAGGCCTTTGATTTTGCGGCTTCGCAACTGGTGGCCGCGCTGCTGTTGGTCTATGCCATTGGCATGTTCTTCTACCTTGCCCGCGATGTCATTGTGCGGGTTTTTTATGCCCTTGAGGATGGCCGCACTCCCCTTTATGTCACCCTCTGGGGACTGGGCTTTAACGCCCTCTTTTGCTTCTTCTTCACCCGCGCCTTTGGGGCAGTGGGGTTAGCGATGGCCACGGTGGGCGTGAATACGGTATCGTTTATTGCCCTCACTTGGATCTTGCACCGTCGCCTGGGGGGGCTGCCTTGGGGGGAGCTACTTACCCCCTTGACTGGAATTGCCCTAGCCAGCATCCTGAGTGGCGGAGCAGGTTGGGCTACCCTCAGGGGGCTGGAGTGGCTCTGGGGACGGGATGGCTTGGGAATTCAGCTGTTACAGTTGGCGATCGCCGGCAGTGTCAGTGTTCTGATGTTTGCAGTGGCCATTTCCCCCCTCAAACTGCCAGAGCTGGACTTTTTTTTGAGCAAAGTGCGGCGGTTTTGGCCTCGGCGATACCAGTT
>NZ_CALJEM010000013.1 GCF_938074695.1 uncultured Thermosynechococcus sp. | reverse complement strand
CGCCCAAAACTCTCCGGCTGCAAACTGGCGCCACCCACAAGAACCCCATCAATTTCTGGCTGTGCCATAATCGCATCAATGTTGGTGGCATTGACCGAGCCACCGTACTGAATGGGGACATCGGGATTCTGCAACTTGCTGCGAATTAAACCAATGACACGGTTGGCTTCCGTTTCTTCACAGGTGTCGCCGGTACCGATTGCCCAAATGGGTTCGTAGGCAATGACCAAATTGGTCTGATCCACATCCACCAAGTCCAGCGCTAACTGCTGCAAGATATGGGCTTCTGTTTCCCCTGCATCCCGCTGCGCTTTTGTCTCGCCGACACAGAGAATGGGGGTCAGACCGTGCCTTTGAGCAGCCTTGAGCCGTTGATTGACCGTCGCATCAGTTTCACCAAAATACTGCCGCCGCTCACTGTGGCCAACAATCACGTAGCGCACACCCAACTCCACTAGCATCGGTGGCGAAATTTCGCCCGTAAACGCCCCTTGATCTGCCCAATGGACATTTTGGGCACCCAGTTTTACCCGCGTTCCGTGCAGACTCTTGGACAACACACTCAAACAGGTATAGGGGACGCACAGCACCACCTCGCGATCGCCGGGCGTATCCACCAACTTTCCTAAAAAATCCTGTAGGAAGGCCACCGCCTCCTGTTGGGTTTTGTGCATTTTCCAGTTGCCAGCAAGAACTTTTGGGCGCACTCGTCCTGATTTTCCTTTGTAAAACTCAGCGTATTTAAGAGTACCACACGGGTTGCCTCTACCATTAACGCTTTGTTGCTGTAAGAAGTGGATGAGACTGAACCCAACTTGTCCCAAACCGCCGCAACTCGGGGCGACTGACATTTGGGTTGAAGGCGAGGAGTACGCCGTCCGAATTTGACTTAGTAGGTGTCGTTGTCAACCGTTACGTAACCTAGTTGCAAAACTTCTGCTAGAGTGGCACTCACCTCTGCCGCAGACCACTGCAACTGCTCAGCTAATTCTGGCACCGTTAAGGACTGGGGCTGGCGCATCATCAGTGTTAAAGCGATCCCTGGCGATCGCTCAAAACTAGTAAATCTGCGGGATCAAGACCCATGGCTGTCCTCGCCAATCTGAGAGTTCAAGGTCTATTTTCACACCCTGCCACCAAGGAAAGATTTCCTCCCCAAGTCATAGAATCTAAACGGCCAGCCCATCAGAAAAAGGGTCATTCCGCGTCTTGAAAATACTGCTGCGTGTAAAACTGAGCATAGCGGGCAGACTGAGCTAGGAGTTCTTGGTGAGTGCCACTTTCAACGATCCGCCCCTGCTCTAGAACAAGAATGCGATCGGCGCGACGAACCGTCGCCAAGCGGTGGGCAATAATAAAGACAGTGCGCCCTTTCATTGCTTTCTCTAGGGCGCTTTGAACTAAGGCTTCCGATTCGGCATCTAAAGCAGAGGTGGCTTCATCCAAAATTAAGATGCGCGGATCGGCATAAACGGCGCGGGCGATCGCCAGTCGTTGTCGTTGCCCCCCGGAGAGATTGATTCCCCTTTCCCCCACCCATGTGTGATACCCCTCAGGAAACTGAGTAATAAAGTCATGGGCATTGGCAATTTTGGCGGCCTCAATTAGTCGTTCCCAATCTGGTTTAGGGTAACCAAAAGCAATATTTTGGGCAATGCTGCCTGAAAAAAGAATGGTTTCCTGGGGAACGATACCAATTTGCCGCCGTAGGCTTTTGAGGCTGACAGTTTTAATATCAATACCATCGATCAAGACTTTCCCCGCTTGGGGGTCATAAAAACGCGGCAATAGGTTAACAATGGTTGATTTACCTGCCCCTGAGTGCCCCACAAGGGCAATCACTTCGCCCGGCTCCGCTAAAAGATTAAAGTCATTGAGTACCGGCCGCTCTGGATCATAGCCAAAGCACACATCTAGGTATTGCACTTTCCCAGAAATGGGAGGTAAGGGCTGCGCCTGGCTGATTTCCTTGATCGTGGGTTCTACAGCCAACAGGCCAAAGCTGCGCTCCACCGAGGCCTGTGCCATTTTCAGTTCGTTGTAATCGGCGGAAATCATATTAATTGGGTCTATCAGTAGTGCCACTGCGGCAACAAAGCTCAGGAACTGTGGTCCTGTGAGATGGCCTGCATTGATTTGCCATGCCCCTAAGATAAACAGCAGCATGATGCTGAGGGCTTCGAGAAACCCCACCACAGGGTATTGCATTGACTTGATGCGTTCTGCACGGTAGCGAGCACGGCGGTTAGTGTCGGCTTGTTGTTCAAACTGCTCGACGACATAGTCTTCAGCGGCAAAGGCTCTAATCAAGCGAATCCCAGAAAAAATTTCCGTGAGGTGGGAAGCTAAATCGGCAATCCTGGCTTGACTCAGGCGCGACTGTCGCAGCAAACGGTTGCCAAACCAAGCAATAAGAAATGTCATCAGCGGTGCAATGATCATCGTTCCCAGTGTTAATTGCCAGTTGAGGTAGAACATATAACCAATAACGGCAAATGTTGTTAAAACTGAGGGGATCAGACGATGAAAACTGCTATTGATCATGACACCAATGCGATCTACATCCTCGGTGAGGCGATAGGTGAGATCGCCCGTCGCTGCTTTCTCGAAATAGTCCACACCCAAACGATGCAGATGACGGTAAAGCCGCACCCGAATGTCATAGACAATTCGTAGGGAAATATCAGACATGAGGACATCTTGGCCGAATTGGCAAAAACTGCGACCGACAAACAGCAGCGAGGAGGCCGCACACCACTGAATGAGGCCGAGTAAATCTCCTGCGCCAATGAGCTTGGCCGCTTGGCCAATCAGGTAGGCGATCGCCGGCATGGTCGAGACGTAGCCGAGGGTACACAAAAAAGCAACCAGCAACCGTCGCCGATAGGGAAGGATATAAGCAAATAACGGCCGGTAGCTGGCATTCCAAAGCATGGGCTATTTTCCGATGCAAAAACGGCTAAAGATTTGTTCTAACACGGACTCCGTCACCTCTTCCCCGGTTAGGGTGCCAAGGGCACGGGCGGCGGCATGAAGATCTATCGTCCAAAAATCGAGGGGCAGTTGGGCATCAATGGCCGCAAGCACGTGATTCAGGGATTGGTGAACCTGCTCCAAGAGCGCCGCTTGGCGTTGGTTGATGGCAAAGTCTAGGTTGGCGGCAGTAACCCCTTGGCCTTGAACAAGGTCTAAAATGGCATCCTCCAAATGCTCAATTCCCCTTTGGCTAAGGGCAGAGAGCAGGACAGTGGGAATGGGGGCAATGGGCAATGCAATATCTTTGCTATCTATCGTTTCGCTGAGGAGATCGGCTTTATTCAAGACGACTAAGACTGACTTAGGCGCCTGTTGTTGCCGCTTTTGGAGATTGAGTTGGTCGTAAATCTCTTGATCAGCGGCTGTCCACCCTTGACTCGCATCGATGACAAAAAGGATGAGATCGGCACTGGCGGCAGCTTGGCGCGATCGCTGGACGCCAATTTGTTCAACAGGGTTATCGGTCTCGCGAATACCGGCGGTATCGAGCACTTGGATTGGAATGCCACCTACAACCAATTGGGACTCCACAATATCGCGGGTGGTGCCGGGTAAATCTGTAACGATGGCGCGATCGCTACGGCTCCAAGCATTGAGCAGGCTCGACTTCCCGACATTCGGGCGACCCACAATGGCCACCTTTAACCCCGTGCGAATCAGTGCCCCCCGTTCCGCCGTGGCCAAAAAATCTTCTACTTGATGCTGTAGCTCGCGAATTTGGGCGGCAATGGCGGCGGGGTCAAGGGGGGGTAGCTCATCGGTAAAATCAAGCCGCGCTTCAATTTCCGCCAAAAGGGATAGACAGGTTTGCCGAATGTGCTTGAGGGGTCGGCCTAGTTTGCCCGTCAGACCCGCGAGAGCCATTTGGGCCGCGGCTGTGGATTGGGCGGCCACCAGTTCAGCCACACTTTCGGCTTGGGTGAGATCAAGGCGACCGTTGAGAAAGGCACGCAGAGTAAATTCTCCCGGTTCGGCTAAACGGGCGCCGGCGGCAATGCAGAGTTGCAGCACGCGCTGGACAGGAATCAGCCCGCCATGACAGTGAAATTCCACCACATCTTCGCGGGTGTAGGAGCGGGGAGCCAGCATTAAAAGGAGGAGGGCTTCATCTACCCGTTCCCCTGTTCGGGGATCACGCACATAGCCGTAGAGAATGCGGTGGGATTCCCAAGGCTGCTTGCCGGGTGCCTCAAATAAAGACTGGGCGATCGCAACAGCCTTGGCTCCAGAGAGGCGGACAATGCCGATACTCCCTTGCTGGGGCACAATTGCCGTGGCGATCGCCACAATCGTGTCATGGAGGTGTTGCACTACCCTTGGTGATGTTGCTCCTTTAGAAACTCATCTCGGCAGCTTGTACTTTCTCCACTTGTTTCTTCTTCAGGACAAGCAGAATCTGCGAGAGGGTAATGGCGGCAAAGAACACCAACAGCCACTTAATGCGGTTCGGATCCTGAAGGACAATTTCCGTATCCTTTTGACCAAAACCGCCCACATTGGGATTGTTAGTGAGGGCTTCGCCCGCAGCTACCGTTTGACCTTCACTGACAATGAGTTCAGGGCCGGCGGGAATAGTTTCCGTCACTGCTTCACCGCTTTCGGGGGTGATTACCACCGCAGTACTGCCATCGGGGTTAGGGGTAATACGGGTAATTGTGCCCGCAATGGGTGCGGTAAAGACGTTGTTGTTGCTCTTTTCCCCATTGGGATAGATTTGGCCGCGACCGCGGTTACCCCCGGCATGGACGGCGTATTTACCGAAGTGGATGGATTTATCTGTCTCTGGATTGGGGGCAAGAATGGGGAAGACAATTTCTTGATACTGCTCACCCGGTAAGGGACCTACCAGAATAATGTTTTGCTTGTCCTCGCTGTAGGGTTGGTAGTAAATACCGCTGGTTTTAGCCTGCAACTCCTCAGGCAGGCGATCGGGAGGAGCAATTTTGAAACCTTCGGGCAGCATGAGCACTGCCCCCACATTGAGACCCCCCTTGGAGCCATCCCCCAGCACCTGCTGCACACTGGTGTCATAGGGAATTTTCACCACCGCTTCAAAAACAGAATCGGGGGTCACAGCTTGGGGAACCTCCACTTGGATGGGTTTGGCAGCCAAGTGACAGTTGGCACAGACAATTCGGCCTGTGGCTTCGCGGGGACTGTCATAGCCCTGCTGGGCATAGAATGGGTAGGCCTGTGCCTGCGGTGACCAGAGAAGTACACTGGCGGCAAGGGCGATCGCCAGCGTTAGAGATTTGAAAAAGCGTTTCATAGCACTCCCTAATTTTTTACGTCCACCAAGGTTCTTTGCCGGTGCGGAAATCGAGTTCCGTCCAAGGGGTAAACACCAGTTTGTCATCTTCGGTAACCGTGGCATTTACCAGTGCCAATGGGAGGGGAGCAGGGCCACGCACCACCTTACCGGTGCTGTCGTATTGAGAGCCATGGCAAGGGCAAATGAACTTGTTCTCACTGACATTCCAGGGCACCACGCAGCCAAGGTGGGTGCAGACGGCATTCAAACCGTAATTGGCAATTTGATGATCCTCGGTAACAATCACATAGGTGGGATCCCCTTTAATCCCTTGGGCAAGGGAGCGATCGCCCGGCAAATGCTTTGCAAGGTAATCGGAGACCTTAATGTCGTTACCCAAGGCATCCTTCGCAACAACACCCCCCCCTGTGCCGCCACTGGAGGGCGGAATGAAATACTTGACGACAGGGTAAAGAGCGCCTAACGCTGTACCCGTGATGGTACCAAACGTCAGCAGATTCATAAACTGTCGCCGCCCCATATCGGGCACATCAGACATTCCAGAAACTTGAGCCATGGTTTACGCTTATTTACTAAGGAATCGAAACAGATAGCCGTAAGATGATTACGTTTGTTAACTATTATCACACTTTCTGAGCCGTCCCGACCGCAAGGACTGATATTCTTGCCAATGCTGACACCCCTCACCGGTGATGAACTCCACGCCTTGCTCCTGCGCAAATGGGGGCGCTCCTTTGACCTGCAGTTTCGCCGCGTGGGCGATCGCGTGTTTTTACAGGTGATGTGGCGCTACCTTGAGCAGGCGTCCTATCCCGATACCCCTGAAGATTATGCCGCCCACCTAAGGGCGATCGCGCAGCACCTCAACGACTGGGGCTGTGCCCAGCAAGTCTGCGCCTTTATTGAGGCCACCCGTGAGAAACCCCGCCTTGGCAAGGCCGTAAATATCCCCCTCGATCTAGGTACCCGCATTATTGAATGGCTGGAATAGTCCCTTAGCAGATTTCTGAAAAAATGTTAAGAATGTTAAAAAGGATTGCGATAATGTGGGAGATGTCCCCCCAATGCCTGAGAATGTTTGCGGAAGGTTACGTCAGCCCCTTGGGTCAATCGCCGTACCTCTCTTCCCTTCGGAAGGGCGGTGAGTCGTAACACTCCAATGGCAGATGCCACATTATCAAGACCCTTGTTTTACAATTCCAACTTTGGAGGAACTCAATGAGCGTCGTCACGAAATCTATCGTGAATGCAGATGCCGAGGCCCGTTACCTTAGCCCCGGTGAACTGGATCGCATTAAAAGCTTTGTCAGCACTGGCGAGCGCCGCCTGCGCATTGCCCAAATCTTGACCGAAAACCGCGAGCGGATTGTCAAGCAAGCGGGCGATCAACTCTTCCAAAAACGGCCTGATGTGGTCTCCCCCGGTGGCAATGCCTACGGTGAAGAAATGACTGCCACCTGTCTGCGGGATCTCGACTACTACCTGCGGCTGGTGACCTACGGTATTGTTGCGGGTGATGTCACCCCCATCGAAGAAATTGGTTTGGTGGGCGTGCGTGAAATGTATAACTCCCTCGGCACTCCCATTTCTGCTGTGGCCGAAGGGATTCGCGCCATGAAGAACGTTGCCTCCTCGCTGCTGTCTGCTGAAGACGCCGCTGAAGCCGGTTCTTACTTTGACTACGTGATTGGCGCCATGCAGTAGGTCGCCTCAGCATCCTTCATTGATTCATAGCCAAATTAGTTTTTGAGGAAAAAGAACTATGCAAGACGCGATTACCGCTGTCATCAACGCTTCTGACGTGCAAGGCAAATATCTCGACACCGCCGCCATGGAGAAGCTGAAAGCTTACTTTGCCACTGGCGAGCTGCGGGTGCGGGCTGCAACCGTGATCAGTGCCAATGCCGCCAATATTGTCAAAGAAGCAGTGGCTAAATCTCTGCTGTACTCTGACATTACCCGTCCTGGTGGCAACATGTACACCACCCGCCGCTATGCGGCCTGTATCCGCGACCTCGACTACTACCTGCGCTATGCCACCTATGCCATGTTGGCCGGGGATCCTTCTATCCTCGATGAGCGGGTGCTCAATGGGTTGAAAGAAACCTACAACTCTTTGGGTGTGCCCATCGCTGCCACGGTGCAAGCTATCCAAGCCATGAAAGAAGTCACCGCCAGCTTGGTGGGTGCCGATGCCGGCAAAGAAATGGGCATCTACTTTGACTACATCTGCTCTGGCTTAAGCTAGGTACAACTCTCCGGTTGCCCATCTGTCTGGGAGTTAGGGGTTAGAGTGTCAGCCTGTCATGGCAATTGTGCTTAAACAGTCTGGGTCTGGCCTTTAGCTCCCAGACGTGTAATCACCCCACATAGATTTGGAGTCCCATTCCATGCGCATGTTCAAAATTACCGCCTGTGTGCCGAGTCAAACCCGTATTCGCACCCAGCGCGAACTGCAAAACACCTACTTCACCAAACTGGTGCCCTACGAAAACTGGTTCCGCGAGCAACAACGCATCCAAAAAATGGGTGGCAAAATTGTGAAAGTGGAACTTTTCACGGGTAAGCCGGGGGTCAATACCGGTCTGGCCTAAGTGCCCCTCTAAAACTGTTTCCTAGCGATTTTGCGGCTTCACTGTTGAGATAGTTGATTGGGTGGGTTACTCCCCTCTGAGTCAATTATCTGAGCGGTGGAGCCTTGCTCATTAAAGAGCCTTTTTCAAGGCTTCTAAACCAGAAAACGCTCCCAGCCATCGCCATATTGGAACCGCATTTTCGGGAAAACGGCCTCTAGATTCTCGTGGGGGCGGGGGATCACCGTTGACGATAGATAGAGAGTTTTTTCCTTAGGACTCTGGGGTGGAATTTTCTTGGCAGCTTCAACACCGGCTGCAACCGCAATTTGCACTTCAGAAACGTCGCCGCGCACAATAATTGTCAGGCGAGCACCACTGACCAATTCATAGCCCACAAGGGTCACACGGGCTGCTTTCACCATCACATCGGCAACAGCTAAAGCAGGGGGATGACCTAGGACTTCTACCATCCCAAGGGCAATGGGCATGAAGACCGCTCCTAAACACAAAAACTTGTTAAAGTAATGCCATTTTTGCGATCGCAAGAGGACGCACTAATTTGGCAACATCAGCATATCACTTCTATTGATAGCCTTGATGAGTTCAACGGGCGATCGCCATAATTGATTTTTATCCCCCAAATCATCTTTTCTAATTGAGTCTTTCTTGGGGTATACGCCCCACCCCCATGAGTTTTGCTAAGCCAATCCCCGTAAAGTAGAGGGCAAGAAGGGCACCTGCCAACAGTCCCTGAGTAATCGGATCAATAGAGGGGGTCAACACGGCTGCCACGGCCACAGCAATGATCACCACATAGCGCCATTGGCTGAGCATTTGCGGAATCGAGACTATGCCGAGGGCAATGAGAACCAACTGAAGAATAGGGACTTGAAAAGCCAATCCAGTGGCGAGAAGCAACAGCAAAATAAAGTCCACATAGCGATCAATCGACCACAGTTGCTCCACCACCTCTGCCCCATAGTTAATGAAAAAGCCGAGGGCTGCGGGTGCCAAGAAGGTGTAGGCAAAGACTAAACCCGCAATAAAAAGAATCGATGAGCCAAAAACTACCGGTGCCAGCAACCGTTGTTCACGCCGTGTCAGTCCCGGCAGGATAAAACGGATGGCTTGGTAGAGAATCATCGGCGTTGCTAGGAGGATGCCACTGTAGGCCGCTGCTTTACAGGAGACAAAAAAGTATTCCCCCGGACTGAGTTGGAGGAACTTAGCACCATGGGCTGGTTTTTCAAGGAACTGAATGATCCAGCGGACTTGGGTAAAGCACAGAACAATAGTGACAGCAACAGTACCGAGGATAACAAAGAGCCGCTGCCGCAACTCCTCTAGGTGATCCCAGAGGGACATTTCCACTTCATTGGGCAGTTCATCCTCCGGGTCAATGGGGTCAGTGACCTCAAGGGTGCTGTCAAGGATGGCCGAGGATTCTGGCGGGGGGCTATCAAGATCGGGCGATCGCGTCATCAAATGTCAGGAATTCTAGCTCTTCAATATACGATTATGAACGAGGTTTCTAGATTGCATCCCTTGGGGGTATCTCGTATTTTAGAAAAGAGCTATAGCGCAAGCACTATCATGCCTTAGCACCGCCCGCAGGGGTGGCAATTCAATTCTCAAGTCTTGGCCGACACTGTCTATGTCCTTAATGGCAATTCCCCGCAGTTGGGGTAAGCTGCCGCTGACGGCGGAACTGCTCAGCAAATTACAACACCAACGGGAACTTGTCCTCACGGGAATCCCCCGCTTTGTCAAGGGCTTGGTGGCCACCACACTGGCGCAGCAGAGTCAGCAATCCCTGTGTGTGATTACCTCCACCCTAGAGGAGGGGGGACGCTGGGCAGCGCAACTGGAACTCATGGGCTGGGATGCCGTTCTCTTTTACCCGACATCGGAGGCCTCTCCCTATGACCCCTTTGATTTGGAAGCGGAGATGGTCTGGGGGCAACTCCAAGTTTTAGTCGAGAGTAATCGCCCCAATATTGCCATTGTCACCACGGAACGGGCACTGCAACCCCATTTACCCCCACCAGAGCAGTTCCGTGCTGCCTGTCTAACGTTACAGGTGGGTCAAGAGCAATCCCTAGGGGAGGTGGCCACCGCCTTGGCTGCCCTTGGTTATGAGCGAGTTCCCCTGGTGGAAACGGAGGGTCAGTGGAGTCGGCGCGGCGACATTGTGGATATTTTCCCCGTCTCGGCGGAGCTGCCGGTGCGTCTGCAATGGTTCGGCGATGAAATTGAGTCCATTCGCGAGTTTGATCCGGCCAGTCAACGCTCTTTACAGGCTGAAGGCGATCGCCTTGATGCCCTTGAGCAGGTCACACTGACACCCACTAGTTTTACGCCGCTGATTGCCCAAGCCCTGCAGGCAGCGGGTCAAGCCCATCTCATTCCAGAAGATCAAGAGGGGCTGCGGCGCTACCTTGGGTTGGCTTTTCCGCAGCCGGCCTCGCTCTTGGACTATTTGCCGACCCAAACCCTAGTTGCCGTGGATGAGCCGGCCCTTTGTGCTACCCATGGCGATCGCTGGTATGAGCAGACTCAAGCCTATTGGCAAACTTTAGACCCCCCACCGCCCCCCATCCATCGCCCGTGGTCAGACAGGGTTCAAACCCTTGAACGCTTTCAACGCCTACACCTCTACGAACTGGCCGGTGAGGGGCTAGGTCTTAATTTGTCAGCCCGGGCAGTGCCGGCCATTCCCCACCAATTTGCTCGCTTGGCGGCGACGCTGCGGGAGGAGCGGGACAAGGGCTACACCCTGTGGTTGGTCTCGGCACAGCCGAGTCGTTCGGTGGCCCTATTGCAGGAGCACGATTGCCCCGCCCAGTTTGTGCCCAATCCCAAGGACTTTCCGGCCATTGACAAACTACAGCAACAGCGAGTGCCCATTGCCCTCAAAGCGAGTGGTTTAGCGGAAATCAGTGGTTTTATTTTGCCCACCTTCCGCACTGTGCTGGTGAGCGATCGCGAGTTCTTTGGCCAGCACAACTTGGTCAACCTCGGTTATGTGCGCAAACGCCGCCGCGCTGCTGCCAAACAGGTGGATCTGAACAAGCTCCAGCCGGGGGACTACGTTGTCCATCGCCAGCACGGCATTGGCCAGTTCCTGCGCCTTGAAACGCTAACGATTAACAATGAAACCCGCGAGTACCTTGCCCTACAGTATGCCGATGGCATTCTCCGCGTGGCTGCCGATCAACTGAATAGTCTCTCCCGCTACCGCAAACAAGGGGAGGGCGTCCCCCAGCTCAATAAGTTAACGGGGAACACTTGGGAACGCACCAAAGCACGGGTGCGCAAAGCTGTTAAGAAAGTAGCCGTGGATCTCTTGCACCTCTATGCCCAGCGCGCTCAACAACGGGGCTTTGCCTTTCCCCCCGATACGCCTTGGCAGCAGGAGATGGAAGACTCCTTTCCCTATCAACCAACTCCTGATCAACTCAAGGCCATTCAAGAGGTCAAGGCCGATATGGAGAGCGATCGCCCCATGGATCGGCTCATCTGCGGCGATGTGGGCTTTGGCAAAACTGAAGTGGCCATTCGTGCCATTTTTAAGGCCGTCATGGCAGGTAAGCAGGTGGCGGTTCTTGCGCCCACAACAATCCTAACGCAGCAGCATTACCACACCCTCAAGGAGCGCTTTGCCCCCTATCCAATTCAAGTGGGACTCCTCAATCGCTTTCGCAGTGAGCGGGAGCGGCAAGACATCCTGCAGAAACTCAAAACTGGCGAAATTGACGTTGTCGTGGGAACCCATCAGCTGCTGAGTAAGGCGGTTAAATTTCGCGATCTCGGCCTCTTGGTGGTGGATGAGGAGCAGCGCTTTGGCGTTAACCAAAAGGAGAAAATCAAAGCCCTGAAAACCCAAGTGGATGTCCTCACCCTGAGTGCGACACCGATTCCGCGTACCCTCTATATGGCGCTGTCGGGGGTGCGGGAAATGAGCCTGATCACGACGCCTCCCCCCTCGCGGCGCCCAATTCAAACCCACCTAGCCCCCTATGACCCAGAAACGGTGCGCAGTGCAATTCGCCAAGAATTAGATCGGGGGGGGCAAGTCTTCTATGTCGTGCCTCGTGTGGAGGGCATTGAGGAGGTGGCCGCCAAACTCCAAGGGATGGTGCCCAGCGCCCGTATTCTCATTGCCCACGGTCAGATGGCAGAGGGGGAACTGGAATCCACGATGCTCGGCTTTAGCAATGGCGAGGCGGATATTCTCGTGTGTACGACCATCATTGAGTCGGGCTTGGATATTCCGCGCGTCAATACGATTTTGATAGAGGACGTACAGCGGTTTGGTCTCGCCCAGCTCTATCAACTGCGGGGACGGGTGGGACGCGCCGGCATTCAAGCCCATGCGTGGTTATTTTACCCCCGCCAAGAGGTGCTCACGGAGGCTGCCCGTCAACGGCTGCGGGCAATTCAGGAGTTTACGCAACTGGGTTCTGGCTACCAGTTGGCGATGCGAGATATGGAGATTCGCGGTGTGGGCAATCTCTTGGGGGCAGAGCAGCACGGTCAACTGGACAGTGTCGGCTTTGATTTGTATGTGGAACTGTTAGAGGAGGCGATCGCCGAGATTCGCGGCCAAGAGATTCCCACCGTTGACGATACCCAAGTGGATCTCAATGTCACTGCCTTTATTCCCGCCGACTACATGCCCGATCTGGCGCAGAAAATGGCGGCCTATCGCGCTGTGTCTGCAGCAACCACCAAGGAAGAATTGACGCAACTGGCCGCCGAGTGGAGCGATCGCTATGGGGCATTGCCCAAACCGGTGCAGCAACTGCTGCGGGTGGTCGAACTCAAGCAACTGGCGCGCCAGTGTGGCATTAGCCGCATTCGCCCCGAGGGCAAGCAACACGTGGTTCTCGAAACCCCCATGGCGGAACCGGCGTGGAAACTGCTCCTGGAGCAACTGCCTCCCCATCTCCACAGTCGGTTTGTCTATCATCAGGGCAAAATTACTGTGCGGGGATTGGGGCTACAGCCAGTGGAAAAACAACTGGAGCAGCTCATTGACTGGTTCAGCCAGATGCAAACCACCTTGCAACAGCTCCCTAAAGAACGGATTGGGGATCTAGTTGCATTAAAAGGGGTTCAAGAATAACCTCCCAAGGGGGTAGAGGGGCGCCCAAAACCGCCTCCAACTTCTCACAATTGAGCACAGAAAAGGCGGGGCGCTTGGCGGGGGTGGGATACTCATGGCTGGGAATGGCCTCTAGGGCGGCAGTGCTGTAGCCTCGGGCACGCAAATGCTCAAAAATTTTGGCGGCAAAGCCATACCAGCTGGTGCTCCCCCGCGGTGTCAGGTGATAGAGGCCGCTAAGGGAGGGAGCCGCAAGCCAGCGTTCAAGGAGCTGATAGGTGACCTGGGCAAGAAAGGGAGCCGCCGTGGGCGTCCCAATTTGATCGGCAACAACCCGTACCACAGGGCGGGTTTGGGCTAGGCGAACCATGGTTCGTAAAAAGTTCTTCCCCCGCAGGTCATAGACCCAACTGGTGCGCAAAATGAGGTGGGCAGGCTGCTGGCGGGCGATCGCCTGCTCTCCTAGCCACTTACTGTAGCCGTAGGCATTGAGGGGGGCAGTGGCATCGGTTTCCCGATAGGGCAGGGATTGGTTGCCGGCAAACACATAGTCGGTGGAGTAGTGAATCAACAGCCCCCCCACCGTTGCCATTGTTTCTGCCAAAAGACCCACAGCCGTGCCATTAATCCGTTGTGCCCGTTGCGGTTCCCGTTCCGCCTGATCCACAGCCGTATAGGCTGCCGCATTGATCACCACATCGGGTCGCAACATTTTCAGCAGGCGGGGAATGGCCTCTAAATCTTCCAAGTCCAGCGTTACGGCAGTGCCTTGGCGAGCAACGGGAATCACTTCAGCGCCGGGGGGGGCTTGCTGCACCAATTGCCAGCCCACTTGTCCGGTTGCCCCCAAAATGACTAGCCGCATTTTCCGCACTCCTTGGCGATGAACTGATTGTTAAAATACTTTAAGAGTTTGCGCCACTGCCCATGAATACGGCAATTGTCCCCCTTGATTCCGCGCCCCAAGAGATTGCGATCGCGGCTGAAACCCTTCCCAATGATTTGGATACCTTTCAACCCTACGATCCGGTGGCCATTGATGCCTACTATCGGCGGCGACCTTTGCTGGTGTTGAGTCGCTGGTTGCGGATTCTCTGGCCGGTGTTTTGGCTTCTTTTTAACCGCTGGTGGGACAGGATCACCGGCCAGAGCAAACAAAATCAACGCCGGCGGGCGATCGCCCTGCGGGAAACGTTAACCCGTCTTGGCCCGGCCTACATCAAAGTGGGACAAGCCCTCTCCACCCGTCCTGACCTTCTCCCTGCTGTATATCTAGAGGAGTTGACAAAACTCCAAGATCAATTGCCCCCCTTTCCCAATGAAGTGGCGTTTCAGTTTATTGAGGAAGAACTCGGTGCTCCTCCCAGTGAACTCTTTGCTGAACTCAGTGATCACCCCATTGCCGCTGCCTCCCTGGGGCAAGTGTATCGCGGCAAACTCCACAGCGGTGAAGAGGTGGCCGTTAAAGTGCAACGCCCCGGTTTAGCAGAAAGTATCACCTTGGACATTTACATTCTGCGGGGGGTAGCCTATTGGGCAAAACGCCTAATCAAAGACATTCGCAGTGATTTAGTGGCCATTCTCGATGAGTTTGCCAGTCGCCTGTTTGAGGAAATGGACTATACCCAAGAGGGACGGAATGCCGAACGCTTTGCCCGCCTCTATGGCCACTTGACGGATGTTTATATTCCCAAGATTTACTGGAATTACACGCGGCGGCGGGTGCTGACCATGGAGTGGGTGACGGGGGTTAAACTCAACCAACCGCAGCAAATTCAGGCCTTAGGGATTGATCCGCGCTACATGGTGTATGTGGGGGTGCAGTGCTCCCTGCGGCAGTTGCTTGAACATGGGTTTTTCCATGCGGATCCGCATCCGGGGAATCTGTTGGCCATGCCCAGTGGGAAATTGGCCTACCTTGATTTTGGCATGATGAGTGAGATTGCCCCAGAGCAACGCTATGGCTTGTTAAATGCTATTGTCCATATTGTCAATCGTGAGTACGAAAGCCTTGCTCAGGACTATGTGCATTTGGGCTTCCTGACGCCGGATACGGATCTTGAACCAATCATTCCTGCTTTGGCCTTGGTGTTTGAGGATGCCTTGGGGGCAAGTGTCTCGGAACTCAATATCCAACGGATTTTTGATCGCCTCTCAGAGGTGATGTACGAGTACCCTTTTCAGGTGCCCGCCTACTATGCCTTGATTGTGCGATCCCTCCTGACCATGGAGGGGATTGCCATGGGGGTTGATCCTAACTTCAAGGTTCTCAGTGCTGCCTATCCCTACATTGCCAAGCGACTACTCACGGATCCTGCCCCGGAGCTGCGCAGGAGTCTCACCAATCTCCTCCTCAAGGATGGTCAATTTCGCTGGACACGCCTCGAAAATCTGCTGCGCAATGCCCGCGAGAGCCGTGACTATGACTTTAATGTGGTGCTAGAGCAGGCCTTGGATTTTCTGTTTTCGGAGCGGGGAACGGAGTATCGCGATCGCCTAGCAGATGAAATTGTCAAAAGTCTCGACACGTGGGCGCGGACAACGATGGGACAATGGAACTTGGTGCAACTGTTACCCCTCGTAACCCGTCCAGTACCCGCAACGGCAAGTTCCAATATCGTCACTGAACCTAATGCCCTAGAGCATTTGCGCCGCATTTTCAGCATCTTGCAGGATACTCCCGGCTTCGACTGGGGTAAAGTCATTCCCGTGATTCTGCGGATTATTGTGCGCCCAGAGGTACAAGAGATGGGGCAGCGTATTGTCAACGGCCTCCTACAACGGGCGATCGCCCGCTTTATTCGGGAGATGTTGCTGGCGGACTCGCCGCCGGCGCTTCAGACGCGGGGTTTGTCCCGCTAGGTTCTGGGGACGGCGGTGGGGGGGTCTGCTCAGAAGGTGTGGCAGTCGGTGTGGGTGAAACTTCACTTGCAGGCGGTGGGCCAGGGGGTCGTCGCGGCGTCACTGGGGTTGGTGTGGGTGCTGGCGGCGGTGCTGTGGGGGCAGCTTCAGGGGGCTGAGCACGGCATACCTCTGGACGATACTCAAAGGCAAAGGTGAGCGCTAGGGCTTGATACTGCCCTGTGGCCTCAAAGGACTGCTGACGTACCCGTTCTAGGGCCGCTTGATCGAGGAGCGCAGAGCCACTACTGCGAATAATCTGGGGATTGCGACTGAGCAGACCCGTTTCAGGAGCGGCATTGGCAGGGAGTAACTTGCCCTGGGGAGTGACGACGACAGCAACCGTTGTTTCCCCCTGCAGGCGATCGCCACAGGCCTCTTGGGGATAAAAATCCGTGATTCGCTGGGCTAAATTCACTTGCAAATTGGTGGTATTGAGGGTCAGTCGGGCTTGAGTAAACCAACGGGATAAGGCTGCTGCCGCTTCACTTTCTGTGGTTGCCACCGGCTCTGGAGGGGTGGATTCAGAAGTTGGTAGGGGTGAGACCAGTTCGGGGGCAACGGCAACATTTTCATTCGGGGTTGTCGGAACCACGGGTAAGGGGCGGGGGGGCGGGGGCAATTGCCACAGGGGCGGCAGTGGCTGCATCGGTACTGGAGTAGGCAAGGGCGGGAGTTCCGCCAGCGGCGGCAAGGGGGGCAGTGGTGCCAAGGGGGCAAAGGAAAGGGGAGGGGGTTCGATGCCTGTAAAGGGCAGGGGCGGGGGCGTCGTTGTAGCAAGGGGTGGCAATTCGGTAGGCAGCAGCGGCTCGATAGAGGGTAACTCCGCTTCCAGTTCTGGCGAAAGGCTGACCAAGGGCACCAGTTGATCTGTAGCCAACTCTGGTGGTGTGGGTTCTGGCACCCGCACAAAGGCAAGGATAACGGCATGCAGAAGAATTGAACTGGCGATCGCCAGCCGTGTGGGCTCCCACACTGGCCACTGAGAAATCTTTTGCCAAAGGGGTTGAATCGGCAGCCGCAGCATACAAGACACTCCACACCCGTGAATATCCACGACGATTGTATCTCGGCTGATTCTCCCTCATGCCAAGCAAGACTTGCTAT
>NZ_CALJEM010000012.1 GCF_938074695.1 uncultured Thermosynechococcus sp. | reverse complement strand
AAGAAGGTTTCTCCTTGGGGCACCGTCACGCGACCATTGATCAGAGCCTCAAAAGCTGCAAACTCCGCCGGCTGACCCACAATGAGTAGGCGATCGCCCCCTTCAAGGCAAGTTTCACCGCTGGGATAATCCACCTCAGTCCCATTGGCACGGACAATGGCCAGCAGGGTGACCCCCGTCAACTGTCGCAGTTGGATTTCGGCGAGGCTCATGCCCCGAATAGGAGACTCCTCAGGGATCGTGACCCAGCGACTATTCATATCCTGAGCCGCTTGTCGCAAAAGGCGGGCAGTTCCCTCCGGCGGCGTGTCGCCCCGCAAATTGGCGTAGTGGCTGTCGCGCACCTGTTGCACTTGCTCTTGAATATGGCGCTCCCCCATGCCCAGTGTAAAGAACAGATGGGCAGCCAACTCCAGACTGGCTTCAAATTCTGGTTGCACCACTTCCCGTGCCCCCAGTTGATAGAGCAGTTCAATGTCGCGATCGCTATTGGCACGGACAATGACATCCAGTTCTGGGGCAAATTCTAGAGCACGTTTGAGGCAGAGGCGGGTGCTCATACTGTCCGAGAGGGCGATCGCCATGCCAAGGGCTTGATCGACCCCTGCTTTCGCCAAAATGGTGGCACTGGCAGCGTTGCCGTAAATATAAGGGAGTTGCGCCTCTCGTACCTCATTAATCACCGTTTCGCTTTGCTCAATCACCAACACCGGATAATTTTGTTTTTGCAGGAGTTTTACCACGCCCTTGCCGACGCGCCCATAGCCACAGACAATGACATGATTCCGCTGCGGCAGTCCTGTTAAATCCATGTCGAGGATTTCATCCTCCTTGAGGAGACGGCGCAGGGGGGGCAGTTTTAAGACCACTGGCACCCATCTCAGCAAAAAGGGGGTCACAACCAAAGTCACCGCTGTGGTGCCGAGAGTCAGTAAGTAAACCTGTTGGGAGACCAACCCCAAGCCCCGCCCTGCCGTCAACAGCACAAAGGAAAATTCCCCAATCTGGGCAAGGCCAATTCCCGCAAGCAAAGAGGTTTTCCACGAGTAGCCAAAGAGCTTGACAATCGGAGTTGTGATTAGAAACTTACCGAGAATAACCAAGCTCACCAATTGGATAATGCGATCCAAGTGCTGCCAGAGAAACAGCGGATCAATGAGCATGCCGATGGAGGCGAAAAAGAGGGTGGTAAAGACATCGCGGATGGATTCCACGTAATCGAGCGTCTGATCGGCATACTCCACCTCGGAGATCATCAGACCGGCAATAAAGGCACCAATCTCAATCGAAAGCCCCAAATACTGCGTCAGCAGGGCAATCCCCAAGCAGAGGGCAACAACACCTAAAAGGAAAAGCTCGCGACTCCCTGTTTTTGCCAAAAGCCGTAGCAGAGGGGGCAGTACCCAGATGCCGGCCAAGATTGCCCCCACGGCAATCAAAGCAATCGTCAATACCGCTTGTCCGATGGCGAGTCCCAACTCCTCTGGGGGCTTATTCAGGGCGGGTAGAACCGCAATCATCAAGCCCACCGCCAGATCTTGCACGACCAGGATGCCCAGCATGATTTGCCCTTGGATGGACTCCAACTCGTTGCGATCCATCAGGCTGCGCAGCACCACTGCGGTTGACGAGAGAGAGAGTACAGCACCGAGGAAAATGCCCTGATTGGGGGAACTCACCCAGCCAACCCCAAGGGAAATGAGGGTTGTGACGGCAATGGTCAGGAGAATTTGCAGGGCACTGCCCCCCAAGCTCACCCCTTGGACTTTCCGAATTTCACCGAGGGAAAAGCTCACCCCCAGGGCAAAGAGTAAAAAGGCCACCCCCAGTTGTGCCAAACCTTCCACTTGGGGAACTTCCTTGAGAAGTCCCAAGCCCGTGGGTCCCACCACCATACCCGCCAAAAGGTAACCCAGCAGGATCGGTTGTCGCAGTAAAGCTGCGAATACCCCTCCCACTGCCGCTGCCCCCAGTACCACACTGAGGTCAATGACAAGGCGAAAATCTTCGGTCATATTTCCTTAATGCTAGGGCATCAAGGCTAGGAGCTGGGAGACAACAGCAAAACTTTCACTGTAGAGGAAGTCTTGCCCCCAGCGCTGCAGTTCTTGACTCAAGAGCACTTCGGCTGTCAGATCGCTGAGGGGAGACACATGGTAAGTACGGCACATCTGGGCACTCCCCCCAGCCTCCATACGCATACAGCCACGGGTTTCTGAGCAAATAATTGTACAGCAATCCGCTTGGAGATTAGAGGAGGTAAGTTTTAAGTCAATTAAATCCCCCAGGACGAGTCCCGCATCCCCGGTGGGAATGCCCGCTAGTTCTGCTCTAATTAGCCGTTGATCGGCTCCCACTAACTCCACATAGTACAGGTCATAGTCGTTGCATTCGTGGCGAATTTGGCGTGGCTGCCACTGTAGCCGCGAAGCCAACCAGCCAAGATACAGTAGGGCTTGGGCAGGATTGCCCTTTTCGTAGTCAATGACCACCTGATCAATTTCCTGGATGGCTAAGCGTCGCTGTGGTGGATCAAAGGCTTCAGCGGCCAGTTCTTGCCAAGCTCCCAAGCGACGCCAGTTCAAGTCAGTGATGGGAAGGTTCTGCTCTAAAAGGGGCGCGATCGCCCGCAGACCTCGCAGCGGATCGAGAAATTCACTGGAATCGACAATCACACGACTAAACTGGGGAGCAAGGGTTTGAAACAACTCAAAGTTATTGAACAAATCCCCCTTCCACCACAAAAAGCGGGGCAGCTCCCGAATGATCAAAGACTGCAACAGGGGTTCGACTCGCTGAAAGGCGCGATGGGTACCCTTGAGGGTAATGTACTCACAACAAACCAACGAACTGCGCACCTTTTTATTGATGGGGCAATAGGCCGCCACCTGGGCGGTAATCCCTGTATCCTCCCCAAGGGTGGGACACAGAGCAATCACTCGACAGGGGTTTTGGCTGGCGATCGCATCCGCAAGACCACTACCGCGCATATCCACCGTAGGGCGATCGCCCCGAGGCCTTCCTTGGGCATATTCCTGTTGCAGTGCCTGTCGCAGTTGCGGCGTGATGCGACCCGTCAACGGCAAATTGTGATGCTTCTCAGCCGCCCGAATCGCCGACTGCATGCGCGGGCCAAGGATCCCATCAATGGGGCCTGTGTAGTACCCCAAGGCCGCCAGCAGTTGCTGGGTATCATCCGCTTCATAGACCACGAGAGTAAAGGTCGTTGCCCGCACTGCTGCTGGCGTGGTGCCATCGCCACCGTGGCTGAGCCAAATTTGCCGCAAACTCTGCTCAATATCCTCCAAGGAGACATCCACGGGATCTTGGAGCGCTACGAGGGGAGTGGATTCAGTTGCCATACTTAGGTACCCAGTTCTATCGTGTTTTTGTCGCGTTTTTTTCGTAAAGGGGCGAAGAAGTTCGACATTGATTTCTATGAGGGGCAAACCTTAGAGTCGCCGCCACCGCCGGCCATCGGCATTAATTAGGGCTTCTGCCGCATCTGGCCCCCATGTCCCCGCTTCATAGGTGGAAATCGTGTGCGGATCGGTGGGGGCATCCCAAGCACTGAGAACCGGCATCACCACCTGCCAAGCAGCTTCCACCTCATCGGCGCGCGTAAACAGGGTTTGATCCCCTAGCATGCAGTCTAGCAAGAGCCGTGCATAGGCATCCGCCGTCGCCATCCCAAAGGAGGAGCCGTAGCTAAAGTCCATTTCCACCGTGCGTGTGCGCAAATCTGAACCGGGCATCTTGGCCTCAAAGCGCAGGGCAATGCCCTCATTGGGTTGGATGCGCATTGTCAGAATGTTGGGATTGGTTTGGCGCGCCGCCGACTGAAAAATCAGCAGGGGGACATCACGAAACTGAATCGAGATTTCCGTCACCTTTTTGGCCAGACGCTTGCCGGTGCGCAAATAAAAGGGGACACCTTGCCAGCGCCAGTTGTTAATTACTAACTTCAATGCCACATAGGTGGGAGTAGTGGAAGTGGGACTGACCCCCGGTTCTTGGCGATAGCCCACCACAGGTTTGCCCTTTATCCAGCCGCTTCGGTATTGGCCGCGCACCGCACAGGCATTGAGGTTATCCAGATCTGCCAAACGGGTAGCTTGGAGAACCTTCACCTTTTCGTTCCGCAGACTATCGGCATCGAGGGCATTGGGGGGTTCCATGGCAGTCAGAGCCAATAGCTGGAGCATGTGGTTTTGCACCATGTCCCGTAGAGCACCGGCGGTTTCATAGTAGCCCGCCCGATCTTCCACCCCCACGGTTTCGGCAACGGTAATCTGCACATGATCCACGTACTGGCGGTTCCAGAGGGGTTCAAAGATGGCATTGGCAAAGCGAAACACCATGAGATTTTGAACCGTTTCTTTGCCGAGGTAGTGGTCAATACGATAAACTTGCTCCTCCTGGCACACCGCCTGCACCACCTCGTTGAGGGCTTGGGCAGAAGTGAGATCGCGGCCAAAGGGTTTTTCAATCACCAAGCGATGTTTTTGGGGATCACTCAATAGTCCCGCCGCCCCCAGTTGTTGAATGGCTTCGACGAAAAAGTTCGGTGAGACCGCAAGGTAAAAGACACGATTGCCGCGAGTTTGGCGTTTTTCCTCCAGCTCGGCCAGTAGCGTTTTCAGCTTGGTGTAGGCGGCAGGATCGTCCATATTGCCAGAGCAGTAAAACAAACCTTCGGCAAATTCCTGCCACAGGGGTTCTGCTTGAATGCCGCTGCCGAATTCCTCGACTCCTTGGCGCAGATGCTCGCGAAAATACTCATCACTCCAGTTACGACGTGCCACCCCAACAATGGTGAGTTCTGGGGGCAGACGGCGTTCTAGTTTCAGTTGATAAATAGAGGGAATGAGCTTACGCTGGGTGAGATCACCACTCGCGCCGAAGATGATGAGAATCAGTGGTTCGGGAGTGCGCTCTTGGCGTAAGCCGACCCGCAGGGGATTTTCAAAGAGGGTTACCATGGGTTACACCTGTGTCACGGTTGGGGTGGCAGGGGTTTGCTGAATAAAGGATTCCACAAGGGCAACGTTCTCTGGACTCCCAATAATGAGGGGGGTGCGCATGTGTAGATGGTCAGGCACGACATCGAGCAGCGGTTGGGTTCCCGTACTGGCTTTGCCGCCGGCTTGTTCCACCAAGAAGGCGATTGGGGCAGCCTCATAGAGCAGCCGTAGCTTCCCCGCCGGATTTTTCTGCGTTCCCGGATAGAGGAAGACCCCCCCCTGCATGAGAATGCGGTGAATATCCCCGACAAGGGCACCACTGTAGCGGGCACTGTAGCCGGGCTGGCGATGCACATAGCGGACGTAGTTGCGAATGGGTTCTTCCCATGCCCAGAAGTTCCCTTCGTTGACGCTGTAGATGGGGCCACTGGCGGGAATTTGCAGGTTCTCGATCGCCAGAATAAATTCGCCGAGGCTGGGGTCAAGCACAAACACATGCGTGCCTTTGCCCATCGAATAGACGAGCATTGTGCTAGGGCCATAGAGAATGTAGCCGGCGGCAATTTGCTTGTGGCCATTCTGCAGGAGATCGGCGGCAGTCTCGTCTAGATCGGTGCCCTCCTGCTGGCGAATCGCAAAAATCGATCCCACATTGAGGTTAATGTCCACATTGGAGGAACCATCAAGAGGATCGTAGAGGAGGGTATAGCGGCCAATGGGACAATTTTCAGGAATGTAGTAGGGCTTCTCCATTTCCTCGGAAGCGAGGCGACAGACGAGGCCACTCTGCTTGAAGGCCGCAATAAAGACTTCGTTGGCATAGACATCCATTTTTTTGACATCTTCGCCTTGGATATTCACCCCTCCTGTAAAGCCCAGTACCCCCTCCATCAGACCCGCTCGACTCAGACGGCGGGCAATGAGCTTACCCGCAAGGGCAATCCGATTCATGAGGGCACTCAGGTCTTGGGCATCGGCATCAAAGCTTTGGAGTTGCTGGAGAACGTGGCGAGATAGGGTCAAACAATCGCGATCAAGAGCCTGTTCGTGGGCGGTGTAGTCAGTCATTACCCCTCCCTGGTGAGGATGCCTCTAGCCCCGATCCTAAACCGTCTCTTCTCAGAAGTGGTGAGTCTTTAGATCAGTTAAAGATTCCAAGAAGTACTGGTGGTGATGCGGTGCATGCCGGCAGCGGCAAACTCGGCAAAGGTTCTATTGGCAGCTTCGCTAAAGTCCACGACCCCCGGCACGACAACTGGGGACATACAATCCTCAAGGAGATAAACCCGTTGAGCCAGTTGGGGATTCCGCTGTTGAATTTCGCTGAGTAAATCGGCCACTGTCCAAGCAACACAGTGACTCTTGGCTTGACCGGCAATCATCAGGCGATCGCCCGCCAGTAGATGCTCAATCAACGCTGTATTCACCGACCCTAGGGGATGTCCTTGGGGGTCATGGCTCACCTCTGGACGCAGCACTGAGTAATTTTCGGTCAGCGGATGGTTCCCCTTGAGTTCGATACGGGTTTGCTGCTGGCGCGCCACCGTGTGAAAGAAACAGGCCTCCTCCACCGCAGACACCAACGCATGGCCAATTCCCCCCAGCATCGCGTGGTAGGGCCAAATCGTCAACGGAAATTTCCCTTTGGCAGCTAATTGTGCCACATAGTACTGGGCATAGGCCTGCAAACTCTGTTGATCGGTCATGCCGAGGGAGGCCAGGAGTTGGGGATTGGGTTGCCAGCGCCCACACTTAACATCGTCAACGGTAATGGTCGTCAGGGGCGGCGGTGGTTCCCCATTGGCATCGATCCAAAAGAGGGGATGGAAAATTTGACTGGCGGTGTGGGTATCGAGGGTAACGATAATCTCGCTAATGTGGGCAAGGTGGGTATAGATGAAGCGGCAGAGGCGTTGATTGTCCGCAACTGCACCTTGGACAAATAGCTCAAACTCCGGCAAGCAAAACGTATTCTGGACATCAATGAGCAAGAGAATTGTGCGCCGTTGATCTTCCCTCGCCGGCGGAATTCGGTACTGCTGTGCCCATTGGCGAGCCTGCACTGCCCGTTCTTGGTAGGGAACGCGCCACACCTGAGCCACTTTCGCAGGGTCAAAGAACTCGGGAATGGGCAGTTCTGTTGCCGTAGTCATGGCTGACTCCTAGGGGGAATAGTCTGGAAAATCCCTTTACACGAAAGAGGTATCCATTTTTGTTAAATCGGCAACAATATCCGAAATTCTACGGATGGAGAACCATGGATAACGCTTATATAATCTAAAGTTAATCAAGGCTTAATTTCCTCAGGAGAAAACAGGTGGTGGTACGCACGCTCAAGAGTGTTTTAGAGCAGCATATTGCCGGCCTACCGGGTGTGTTAGCCGTTCTAATTGGCCGCATGACCGATGGGGCAACTATTGCTGAAATTAACTACAGTGGCACTCACCTTGAAAAGGACTCCCTTGGCTCCTTGGCTGCCTATGCCAGCGATCTGCTACGAGCCAATAATCGCCTGTGCCAGGTGGTGGATGCCGCCTCAGAAGCAGACTATTTGTTGGCGGGTTCGGCAGAGGTACGCCTAGTGATCAAGGCCTTTAGCAAAACCCCCTACTTTGTTCTGTTTCTCACCAAGGGTAGCACAAACCTGAAGCTAGTGTTTGAGCGCATTAAGGCCATTTTGGCGGATGGGAAGCCGCTCCTACCCCCTGTACAGGACAACACCACCTCCGTTGCCCAACTGCTCTTGAGCTACGCCCGGCGCTATGCCCCAGATCCTAACTTTGTGGCGCTGCGACTGTCGTTGAAAACGGGTCTGCACCGCGAACGACTGGAGAAAGGTCAGCTGGATGAACGGGAAGTGCGCATTCTCTATAAAGGTGTGGCTGATATTTTGGGCGTAGAACGTCTCCCCATTCCGCTTCCCTAGCGTTGTTCAACCGACGCTCTTCAACAGGTCATCAAGGTTGGAAACTATGTTTGAACATCTCTACATTGATCGCCCTCGGAAGCTGGTGGCTTTTTTTAGTGAGCCGGTGATTTTCCACTGTCACCACTACAATCTATTTCTCCAGCAGACGATTGAAGACCCCGACTGGATTGATGGGGTGAGTATTTTGCAAACCTCAGCCCAAGAAATTTTCTATAGTCTGCTTGCCAATGCCTTCAAAAGGTTGGGGCTGCAAACAGCGGCGGAACGTCTTGCTACCGCAGCGCACATTTTTAGCTTTTTGGGCTTTGGCCGTCTCAACTTTGAGGTGACAGAAGAGGGGGGCGAGGTGGAATTAACCCACTCCCACTACGCAGAGGGCTGGCTAGGGAAATATGGTGAGCAGGTCAACCGTACAAAACCTATTGATCATCTAGCGGTGGGTTATGTGGCAGCAGCCCTAGATGCTACGTTTGCGGCGCTGGGTACCTATGTGGCCGAGGAAACCAGTTGTGTGGCGGTAACACGGCAAGACCACTGCATTATTCAGGTGACAAAGGCAGCAGTGCCTCGCTCCCTGACGCCGAGTCCGCAGATGGGCAAGCTGATTGATCAACCCGTCCCTTTTCCTAAAGGAGACACCAGTGTGGACTATGAAGCGGTCAATGAAGCGCTGTGGGGACTGCCCCTTGAAGGAGATACCAATGGCCAAATCCGCGCCTTTAACGTGCTGCTAACGCGAATGCCCGCCAACTACTACAACCGCATTCAGTACCGCTTCCTCGATGAGCTACAAAAGGTGGATCCACAGCTTCTGGAAGTGGGTCAAGCTCTAATTCGGGAATCGGGTCATGTCTGTGTCTTTTACACCTTTGGCAATATTATGGAATCTTTGGAGTGGGAAACGGTTGTTGGCCCCATGTTGAACACCGATACCGATTGGATTCACGGCGGCTATGCCGTTGCCAGTAGTTTGGGGTGGGGGCGCTGGCAAGCCCTAGAAGTGGTCAGCAATGAATCCTGTCGGGTGGCGATCGATGGCAACTACGAAGCCAACTACTTCTTAGCCTCCTACCCTCCTGCTGCCCAACCGGCCTGCTACTTTGCCCAAGGGGCGGTGCCTGCTATGATGAACATTGTCTATAACGGACATATCGAACGGAAGCCGGTTTTGGACGAGGCCTTTTACAATCGTCTCTTTCAACGGGGCGGTGTGTTTCAAGGGGTAGAGGTGAAGGCACGGGAGAAGGGGGATCCTTGGTGCGAATTCTATGCCCAACGCCTATAGGTCAGTTCTAAGCAATGCCAATTCAACTTTCTAAACGGCGGGAATGTGGGGGTACATGGGTGGTGGATGTGGATTTGGGGCGATCGCCCACCGGCGAAGAACTCACCACTGTTGCCCAACGCTATGGCGGTCGCTGTCGCCAATTTCAGCAGCTAATATGGCTAGATTTCCCTAGTGGTCGGATTACGGCTTCACTGCGGCTGTCGCGGCTGACAATTCGGCTGGAGGATAAAACTCTCGAAGCAGCGATTATTGCGGAGTTGCAGCAGCTTGTAGAGGCCAATGGGCCGGCCTGTGCGGTGGATCTGTAGCACTGCTTATGGGGGGTTGGCTGGGCACCTACGATTTCCTGTTGGTTTCGATGACTTTAGGGGCGATGTTGGCTCTGTCGCTCTATTTGCCCCTGATGAGTGGCCAGCTCTCCCTTGCCAGTCCGGCCTTTTATGCCATTGGCGGCTATGTTGCAGCCTTGGTTTCAACCCGTGTGTTTGCAGGGCTTAACCCCTATCCCGTGCCCTTGGTGCTAGGGGAAATGGTGTTGGCGGCCATGGTCTGCGGTCTGGTGGGATGGGGGTTGGGGGTACCCGTGTTGCGGCTGCGGGGGGTCTATTTTGCGATCGCCACCATTGCCTTCTCGGAGGTGCTGCGGGTGTTGACCCTGAATCTGGAGATTACAGGGGGGGCGATCGGCATCTTTGGCATCCCTCAACCTTTTAGTACGCCCTTGGGCTATTTGTGGCTGACAGTGCCGTTGTTAATTGGGGTGGCGATCGCCATTGGTCGGTTGGAACAAACCCCGGCCGGCAAGGCGATGCAGGCCATTCGTGCCGATGAGTTAGTGGCACAAACCCTTGGGATTGATGCAACCCGCTACAAGGTGTTGGGGTTTGTCTTGGGAGCTATCCTGGCGGGGGTGACGGGTGTCTTGGCAGCCCACCTGTTGAATACTTGGAATCCACGTCAGGGCACGTTTGATACGGGGGTACTGGCACTGACGGCGGTGCTTGTGGGAGGCAATCGGACTTTTGTGGGGGCGATCGCGGGGGGTATGCTCTTTACGGCTTTACCCGAACTCCTGCGGGGACTGGCAGATCAACCCTATTTGCCCAGGGCAGTGGCTGCCTTTTTCCGCGATGGACGTCTCATGCTCTATGGGCTGCTGATTATTCTCGGTACACAGTTCTTTCCCAAGGGACTCTGTCAACCCCCTAACTGGCGATCGCTGTGGGGTACTATTTCAAGGTCAAGAAAACAGGTCAAGACATGAATAATGTAATCAGTTCCCCTTAACTCGCCTGCGCCATGTCTCACCTGCATCCCCTCATTCAACTCCCTTTGCCCCTGCACCCTATCTCCACAGCCGCCAGCGGGGAAAAGTTCATTTGTTGCAGCCATATCGTCGATCCACACCGGCCGAGTGCAACAGCCCTTCGCAGGGGGGTTCAGCATGTTGGTACCCAGCACTGAGGTCACTGCCTAATTCAACCCCATTGAGCACAGACCGGCCTATGACAGTTTCCCTAACATTGCCCAGTGACCTAACCCAACTGGAGGCACTCTTGAGCTGGTTCAATCAATATCGCCCGTCAACCCTGCCCATTGAAGAGTGGCTGAAATTGGAACTGGCCCTTGCAGAAGGGTTCACAAATGCGGTGCGCCATGCCCATCGGGAGCGCCCGCCCAATACTCCCATTCGCATTGACCTTTCCTTAGAGGAGACTGAAATTGAATTGCGTATTTGGGATCAAGGGGATCCCTTTGATCTATTGGCCAAATTACAGACGCTGCCCGCCCAAATTGCCCTCGATGCCGAAGGGGGACGGGGACTGCGTCTGCTAGCAACAATCACCGATGAATTGGACTATCGGCGCGTAGAGAATGGCGGCAACTGCTTGATTCTGCGCAAAATCCTCAAACCTATCTCCCGATAATGCTACTTATGGGGAAAAAGACGGGTTTCCAGTTCCTCGTAGGGGGCATCAAAGGGACAGCGATCGCCCATGGGGCACTGGCGACAGTATTTGCCCTCGCTATAGCGTTCGAGGTTTTGACGGTTGAAAAAGTAGGGCTTGTGGCTAAAGGTACTGGCCACCCACTGCCATGAGAGGTTATTACTTGCCGGATCGCCGTCGAGGAGATGCTGCAAAAACCAAGCGGCGCCTGCTTGCCAGCGCACTCGGCACCAGTGCACCACATAGGCGGCCAGCCACAGGCGGGCATGGTTATGCAAGTAACCGCTTGTTTGCAGATCGCGGCTAAAAGCATCCATACAGGCCAGTCCTGTTTCTGCGGCAATGAGTGCGGGGGGTAAATCGGTTGCATAGTCCGTTGCTTGCCAACCCGTTTTATGGGGTTCGATGTCCTGCCATAGGCGATCGCCCCAGCGGGCATAGAGGCGCTGCCAATAGTCTCGCCAAGCCAGTTGCTGGAGGAGAGCCTCCGCCTGAGGGGGAGAAGCCACCGCCGCACGCACGCGATCGCGCACTGCCGCCAAACCGATGACCCCGTGGCGCAAATAGGGTGACAGTCCAGTGACTGCCCCGGTTAAGAAATTGCGACTTTTACCATAACGCTGCGGCTGAATTTTGGCCAGTCGCTCCTGCGCCGCCCCTAAGCCACCACGGGTTTCACTGACCGCCTCATCCTCGCCCACCACATCCGCAAAGACTTGGCGCAGGTAGAGCACGTAGGCGTCACGATTTCCCTCAATTCGCTTCACAGCGGCGGCAGCCAAAAGATCTTTTGCAGAACCGGTCATGGGTTTAGGGACTGAGCAAACGTTCGAGGCGATCGCGGTGATCCAAGTATCCCACAATGCGGCGTACCGGCTGCGGATAAACCCGCACCAATGTGGGGGTCGCTTGAACTTGATCTTCTTCTGCCAGTTCTGGCTGCTTGGTGACATCCACCACCTTGAGTGTATAGGGTACCTTGAGGGAACGACTCAGCAAATCGTGGAGGTTTTTTAGGGCAACTTCGGTAGCAGGGGTTTCCCCGCGCACATACAGGCGAAAGACATAGCGATCGGGTTGCGAAGGACGCGGTACAAAGCTGCTTAGGGGCGTGGCTTCCTGCAAATCATAGACAAGCTGGTGATGCTCCCACAATTGAGGAAAACGACTGCGGTAGGCCTCTAAAGCTTGCACGTCGCAGGGATGGTGTGGATCTTGAACCAACTGCCAAGGTAAAGCAGGTTGATGCAGAGGGGCAAACAGGGCATTTAATAGGGGACGATGGGGCCAGGCCATGGCATAGACTTCTGCCGCCACCCGTAGGCATTGCTGCTCCTCGTCAAACCAGTAATCCACCGCCGCTGTGTAACAGGGCGAAAGAAATAAGGGCAGCTCCTCCAGATCCAAAAGGTGTTGCAGGGCTTGGCAAAGCGATCGATGCCACTGTCCCTGCTTCGATGGGTCGCGGCAAAAGACCACATCCTCCCCTGGTGTAAAGAGGGCCAACCCCTTGTACAAAACGGGCCTGAGGCCAACCATTTTCCTAGACCCGCCCCCGTAGAATTTGTGCCATCTCGTTGGGTTTGGGGGAGTTTTCGATGGCGGTTTCCTCGTCAATGCGCCCCGCCTCATAGAGTTCGTAGAGGCACTGGTTCATCGTACACATGCCGTCGTAGCGACACTGGGGAATAATTGCCTCGATCTCCTCCACTTCACCCCGCAAAATATAGTCCTTGATGGCATCGGTGTTGATCATAATCTCGTGAATTGCTGCCCGCTTGCCATCGGTGGTGCGCACTAAGGCTTGGGCAATCACTGCCACTAGCGATTCCGCCACCTGTACCCGCATGGGGCCTTGTTCGTCGGGGTTGTAGAGGTTGAGAATCCGCTCAATTGTTTTCACTGCACTGTTGGTGTGGAGAGTCCCAAAGACTAAGTGACCCGTTTGCGCTGCTTTAAGAGCCGTATTCACCGTCTCGCGATCGCGCATCTCCCCAATCAGAATGATGTCGGGGTCTTCCCGCAGCGACGCCTTCAGGGCATTGTCAAACTTCAGCGTATGAATGCCCACCTCCCGCTGGCGGATGAGAGAACGGCGACTTTGGTGCACAAACTCAATGGGGTCTTCAATCGAGATAATGTGCTTCTGCATTTCACTATTGATGTAGTCCACCATGGCCGCAAGGGTGGTGGATTTGCCGGAACCCGTTGGCCCTGTAACCAGAATCAGACCCTTGTGGTAGTGGCACAGGTCTTTGAAGACCGGCGGCAAATTCAACTGCTCTAGGGTCAGAATTTTTACGGGAATTAACCGCAGCACCATTGCCGGTCCTTTGAGGGTGACAAAGATATTGATCCGTACCCGACACAGCCCCTCATATTGGTAGGCACCATCGTATTCAAGATGGGTGCGAAACTGCTCAATTTGCTGGGGCGTGAGCATTTCATTCAGCCAATGGTTAAAGGTTTCCTCGTCAGTCACGGGATGGTTACTCATCTCAATGCGCCCGCGATCGCGAAAACGAGGTCTTTCCCCTACCCCAACGTGAATATCGGAATAGCCGTTCTCGAAGGCTTCCCGCACCAATTGCTCCATCGTCGGGCCAGAAATGGGCGCAGCCGGTGTCACTATTGGCTGTGTTGGTATTGCCTGTTGGGGCATTCCCGGTTGCGGCGGCATTGGTCGCGGGGGCATGGGGCGGGGTGGCATCCCTTGAGGCGGAGGCGGTGGGGGCATCGGCGGAACACCTGCACCCCTAGGGGGACGGGGGGGTGGCATCGGGGGTGAATTGGGAACACGGGGGGGAGGGGGAGGAGGACTTTGGGGATTTGTCATGGGGCAACTCGTGACAGGGCTAGGAATAGATGCAGTACTTTTTAGTGTGCCACCGTTTTTGGAAAACGATAGCAATCGTTAGCCTTATGTTAAAACTTGACGACACAGGCAAACCCACAGGGGCAAGACCACGACAAAACTTAGGGTACTCAGGGCAATCGCCGCTGGAGGGATTTCAGTATTGAGTTCATATTCCTCCGCTAAAATCAAAGCCGCAAAAGCTGTCGGCGTACCGGCCATAATCGCGATCGCCAGCAATGTATCGCCCCGTAGGCCTAAACCGTAGGCGATCGCCATCATCGTTAGGGGCAACAACAGCGTTTTCACCAATATCGGCAGCAATGCTATGCGAAAGCTCTGCCAGCCGGGGAGGCAACTCAGGCGAATGCCCGTGAGGAGGAATGCCAAGGGAATTACCAAGTGAATATCCATCTCACACAGAGTCTCGATCGCCTCAGGGAAGGAAAGATCATGGGTGGCAAAGCCCGCCATTGCTGCCCAGAGGGTGGGTACCGTCGGAATTACGGCCAAAGCCCGCCACCACGGTTGATCATTCCCCTTACCGTAGTACTGACCAAGGAATGAACCCAGACCATAGGTACCGAGGGCATTTTGGGTAATGGCGTAGAAGGTCGCCCAGGGCAGTGCGGCGGCACTTAAAAGTGGAATCGAGACCCCCAAACCCACAAAGCCTGTGTTGCCAAGAATACTGGCAATTAAATAACTCCCCTGAAAGCGCCGACTTTCTCCTTCGGGCACTGTACTGCTCAGGAAAGGGGGAGTGTATTGGAGCCACTGGGGCTGAAAGTAGCGTTGCTGCCAAGCATATAAGCTTTGGGCAAGCACATACCCAACAATCAAAGCGACAAAGGCCAATAGCGGTGCCAACCAAATCAGCCCTGCGAAATCGGTCTGCCGCACCAGGGCAAAAATTTGAATGGGCACGCCCACCCAATAGAGGCTGCGACCCAACCATTGGGGAATCACTGCCGGTAACCAACGCCCACAGACAAGACCCAGACTCGTCCAAATCACTAGGGGGCTGGCTGCGCTGAGTGCCTCCACCATCGCGATCGCCCGTTAACGATTCCTCCTCAATATACTGTGAACATTCTGGCAAGGAGAAGTGAAGCATGTTGAGCAAAAAAGGGTCAGCCCTAAGTTTTGTGGTGCTATTGG
>NZ_CALJEM010000011.1 GCF_938074695.1 uncultured Thermosynechococcus sp. | reverse complement strand
GTCCCCCGCAGAAACCCAATATTTGCCCCCGGACACAGATAACTCAAGGACTTCTGCCGACAGAAGGCTTTTAGTGCTTCAACACTGCGCAGTTGCCGAGGCCAGTGGAAGGTGGTGGCCGTTTTAATCGGTGCCAGTTCTCCCGTAGGTGTAGGGAGCAGATGGCGGCCGGTAAAGAGAACACCCCCTTGGCCATACCAATAGACACAGGCGCTGCCGGGGGAGTGACCGGGTGTCCAGAGGATTTCGAGAGTTTCCCCGATGGCTAGATGGTGATTAAAGGGGGTGACTCTCACTTGAGGCAGAAGATAGGCCTCCTGCGCCTGAATGATCACTTCGCACTCAAAAATGCGCTGTATCTCCCGCACGTGGGCGATCGCCCCCCGATGGGTCAGGATGAGACGCTTGACGCCACCCTGCTGTCTGAGCCACGCCTGGGTGCCCTCTGTCCAAGGGGGGGAATCAATGAGGGTATTGCCATCGTTTTCTACAATGAGATAAGCAGTGCCTCCCAGCGTCTCGCGGTTTGGTGGAAACCCATAGACCATGGGCAATACAAGGCGGGGCGGTTTCTGTTGTTGAGCCACAGGTATCGAAATCATGACATGGATTTCCCTTATTGTATTGGGTTTAATCTTGGTCTTTATTGTCCGCCAGAGTGCTGCCCGCGTCAGTCAAACTCCTTGGTGGCTCCTGTGGCTGGTGCTGATGCTGCCAGCGTTTTTTATTGGGGGTTGGATGCTGCTACTGGGGAATACCCCTGTACCGTCAGGATGGTTAATCCTTGTTTTTGTGGCCAGTTCTGTGCTGTACCTTGTGCTTTTGCGCCGAGGCCAGCCCCCCTTACCCGCCGTACCACCGCCGCCTTTGACACCCCCACGGACGGAAAATAGCAAGCTCCTCAATCAGGAGGAAGAAACGCAACTGCAAAGCTGTTTCCCTTGGGGCATGTATTACTTGCAACAAATTGAGTATCGTCCGCAGGCAGTGATCTGCCGGGGGCAAATGCGCGGTGATGCCAGCCAAGTCTATGAGACGGTGAAGCGCAATATTGCCCAACGCTTTGGCGATCGCTTTTTGGTCATGTTTCAAGTGGGTCTAAGTAATAAGCCCTTTTTTGCCTTGATTCCCCGCGATCGCCTGCCGCAGCCCCAACAACTTTTTCGCCCTGCCCTTAGCCTTAGCCTACTTGCTTTAACCTTTCTCACCACCACTGTTGCGGGGTTGGCCCTTGCTGCCCCTGAGCTGACGGCGAAAGAACTGCGGCTCAATCCAAGTTTGCTCTGGCAGGGGTTGCCCTACAGCGTCAGTCTGCTTTTGATTTTGGGCATCCATGAACTGGGACACTTTGCTACGGCCTGGTATTACGGTGTCAAGGCAACGCTGCCCTACTTTATTCCCCTACCCTTTGCGATGGGCACCCTAGGTGCTTTTATCCAGATGCGATCGCCCGTTCCCCATCGCCGTGCCCTTTTTGACATCAGTATTGCAGGGCCAATGGCTGGGTTGCTGGTCACCCTGCCGATTTTGGCTTGGGGGTTACAACAGTCTGAGGTGGTGCAACTGCCCGCCAATGCTTCAGAGCAAGCCCTCAATCCTCAGGTGTTTAGCCCGCGCATTTCGATTCTTTTTGCCCTCATTGCCAAAGCCATTTTTGGCGCTGCCCTTAAAGGGGACAGTGCGCTGCACCTTCATCCGATGGCCGTGGCCGGGGTGCTGGGCTTGGTGGTGACGGCCTTGAACCTCATGCCGGTGGGGCAGTTAGATGGGGGTCACATTGTTCATGCCATGTATGGCCATCGGCTGGGGGCAATCATTGGCCAAGTGAGCCGTTTCCTCGTGCTGATTCTCGCGTTTATTCAACCGTGGCTTTTTATCTGGGCACTGATTTTATTCTTTATGCCGGCCTTTGACGAACCTGCCCTCAATGATGTCAGTGAATTGGATAACTGGCGCGATGGCCTTGGCTTGATGGCCCTGGTGTTGCTGCTGCTGATTATTTTTCCCCTGCCGGCACCCCTTGCGGATCTGCTACTGCCGACACACCCAATGCCATAGGGGATGACGTTCTCCCTGCCGCCGAATAAACAGGACTTGCTTTTCTAGCCGCTGCTGCCATTTCCGAGAGCGCCCCCATACAATGTTGCAGGTTTGCCAGTAGAGAACGCTGAGGGTTATGCCCAGACACAATGCCAACCCTAGGGCCGGCCAGCGATTAAAGAGAATGCCATAGCGCAAGGCTGCCCACGTAAAATGCTCTCGCATAAGGCTAATTTCGTAGCGAAAGCCCCAGAGACTCACTGTGCCCACAGTCAACCAAAGAAAGAGCACCACACTCCAGCGCATGAGAACGGTAAGGCGATGCAGGCGATCCACCTGCTGTCGAAATTCTGATTCAAGGCCTTGGGGCATTCGCGATCGCTCGTTAGCAGACATCTCTCTATCTCTCGTATCTTTTTGCAGCTTTTTCATCATCTAATGTTAGTTTCAGGGGGTACTAGACGGGGGTTAAAAAAGCTTGGATTTTATCTTTGTGGCACACTGTGGAGAAAAGATGCCAATGGAGAGAAGCCTCTTATGCCAAGCGTGAGTTTACTGCGGGCAACATCCTACGACCTTGACCGTCTTAGTGCGTCCCTTGAGCAACTCTTAGCCCCCCTGGGGGGAATGGCGGCGATAGTGAAACCGGGCGATCGCGTGCTGCTCAAGCCAAATTTACTTACGGGTGCACGGCCAAAACACGAATGCGTCACCCGTCCAGAACTGGTCTATTGCGTAGCCAAAATGGTGCAGGCAGTGGGAGGACACCCCTTTTTGGGGGATGGGCCTGCCTTTGGCTCGGCTCTGGGGGTTGCCCGCAATAATGGCTATTTGCCCTTTATTCAGGAATTGAATTTGCCCGTCATTGAATTCCATGGCGATCGCTACCCCACCGATAACCCTGAGTTTGCCCACCTGCGCCTTAGCAAGGAGGCCATGGCTGCCGATGTGGTCATTAACCTGCCTAAGGTGAAATCCCACGTGCAACTGACGCTGACCCTTGGGGTGAAAAATCTCTTTGGCTGTGTCCCTGGCAAAATGAAGGCTTGGTGGCACATGGAAGCCGGTAAGGATGCCGATCGCTTTGGCCGCATGCTGGTGGAAACCGCACGGGCGATCGCCCCTGAATTGACCATTG
>NZ_CALJEM010000010.1 GCF_938074695.1 uncultured Thermosynechococcus sp. | reverse complement strand
CTGCCTAGGTTTCGCCGTGGGTCTCGGCAAGCTCTCACGGAGCGCGATCGCTATCTGCTCTTCAATGGTTTGACCCTCACCTCTGCTGGCACGCTGGAGCCGGGGATGTTCCACTTACGAGCTAACACAGGCACAGCGGGAACAGGCTGGCAAATGGGGATTAGCTTGGGTGAGGATGCCCAATTTACAGTTGCTGTGGAGCAATGGGAACGAGGCAAAACCCTCTCGGAGACTTTCAACTATAGCCCCGGTTTGCAATTTGGCTTGGCTGCTAAGCTTCGCTTTCTTGATCAAACCCAAGGAGACCCTATTTCCCTTGCAATTCAGGGCTCATTTAATCACAGCTTTCCCACAGATGACCCCGGCCTTAGCCGCGGACTGGTCGGCGCTGAATTAAGCTTGATGCTGCAGCCCCATAAGACGCTGGCCTTACTGGTGAATCCCAAAGTTGGCCTCTTTACTCCTAGGAGCAAAATCGTTGGCGGCATTGGCGTGGGACTCAATCTGGAACTTACTCGCAATCTCCAATTTATTGCCGAAGCCACTCCCGTCTTTGGCCAAACTGGCGTTTATAGTGTCGGATTGCGCTATGTCGTCCCCCCGTGGGGCTTGGGAATTGATCTTTACGGGTCAAATGCAGCTGGCAGCAGTATTCCCAATGGGGGTCTAGTGGGTCAGGGGTCAGCGGGGGTGGGCGTCAACCTCCATTGGCTATTTGGTGGATCTCAGCGGAAAGCGGATTAGAAAAATTCTCCCCACTCAACTAATTTCGGGCAAGGTTTTCAAAGCGGGTGTATTGGGGGTCAAAAAGGAGCTTAACGGTACCCACCGGGCCGTTGCGGTGTTTGGCAATCAGGAGTTCGCAAATGCCGCGATCGGGGGTGTCGGGGTTGTAGTATTCGTCGCGATACAGCAGGATCACTAAGTCGGCATCCTGTTCAATGGAACCAGATTCGCGCAAATCGGACATAAGAGGGCGTTTATTTTGCCGTGATTCGACACTGCGGCTCAGTTGGGAAAGGGCAATGACAGGTACATTCAGTTCCCGTGCCAGTCCTTTGAGGGAGCGGGTAATTTTCGAGAGTTCCTGCACCCGGCCCTCTGTCGTTTCTTCACCCCCCATTAGTTGCAGGTAGTCAATTAAAATGAGGCCGAGACCGTTGGGATGCTCCGCATGGAGACGACGGGCTGTGGAGCGAATCTCGCCAAGGGTGGGGTTGGGAGTGTCGTCAATGTAAATAGGCAGTTGGGAGAGAACACCAATTGCCCGACTCAGGGGTTCCCACTGGTGTTGGCTAATGCGCCCCGCCCGTAAATAGTTGCTGTCAATGCGGGCTTCGCTGGCGAGGAGACGTTGCACCAGTTGTTCCTTGGACATCTCAAGGCTGTAGATTGCCACCCCCAGGTTGTGAATTTCGGCAATGCGACGGGCAATTTGCAGGGCGATCGCCGTCTTGCCCATCGAAGGACGACCGGCAATGATAATTAAGTCCGATCGCTGGAAGCCCTGGGTCATGTTGTCCAGATCATAGAAATTGCAGAATAGACCCGGCTGAATGTTGCCGATCGCCCGTTGTTCTAATTCCTTAAACGTACGGGTAAGAATCTCATCGGTGCGGGTTAACCCCTGCTGAATCCGATCCTGCGTCACACTAAAGATCTGCTGCTCGGCCTGATCCAGGACCGCATTCAATGAGAGGCTACTATCGTAGCCCAGCTGCACCACTCGGGTACCCGCTTCAATGAGCTTGCGGCGCAGGTATTTTTCCTTGACCAAGAGGGCGTAGCGATCGATATTAATCGCACTCACCGTGCGCTCCACCAGCTCTGCCAGCTTTGTGTGCCCCCCCACCTGATCCAATAGCCCCTGATCCTGTAGCCAAGCAGTGACGCAGAGGAGATCCGTGGGGCTGCCACGACTGTGGAGGGAAATCGCTGCTCGGTAGATCTCGCGGTGGGCACTGAGGTAAAAGGCCTCAACCGGCAAAATATCCACCACACGGCTAATAGCTTCCGGGTCTAAGAGAATACCCCCCAAAATCCACTCTTCCGCTTCGAGGTTCTGGGGGGGAATGAGTTGGCTATCGGGCTGAAAGCTCGGTTCCTGAACCATCAGGGAAGTTAGCCCTCATCTGCAACCACTTGGATATTAAGTTTGACACTCACTTCGGGATGGAGCTTGATTTCAGCCGTGTAGGTGCCCAATTTGCGAATCTCGGGCAAAACCATGTTGCGGCGATCGATGGTTTCACCTGTGATCGCTTGAATGGCATTGGCCACATCTTGGGCCGTGACACTGCCAAAGAGCATATCCTTTTCGCCCACGGGCATTGAGATGGTAATGGTGGCCAGTTTTTCGAGGGTGGCTTTTTGTTTTTCCGCAGCGCTTTTGAGTTCGGCAAGCCGTTGCCGTTCTTTTTCTTGGAGCCGCTCTACCCGCCGTAGGGCATTGGGGGTTGCTGGCTCAGCAATTCCTCTGGGAAATAGGTAATTCCGGGCATAGCCGGGGGCGACTTCGACAACTTGACCTATTTGCCCAAGTTTATTGACAGTTTGATTCAGGACAACTTGCACCCGCTTTGCCATGGGGATCCTCTTTCATTAACTGGATGGGGTAACAGCAATCGCCAGTGCTGGTGGCGACGGCTGCTATTTTAAGACAAATAACGATTATATAGCCTCTAGGGTGCGAACACCCACAGTGCGCGACGCGATCGCGACAAAAAAGGGCAGAACCCCTGTTCCACCCTTGTACCGAGTTTGTTCTCAAGAATTGACTTAAAGGGGATGGAAGAGCAAGTCGGGATAGAAGCGATTAAACTCAATCAAAATCCCGGCAGTAATCGTCATCCAAATGGCAGCCAACACAGGCGCGGTGGAAAGATAGGTCAGAAAATGTTTCATAGCACGTCGTCCTTATGACAATTAACCAACAGTGGAGTTAGCGAGGAGAAACGGTGATTTCGTTATCTTTAGCGGTGAGTTCACCGGCAGCCAACTCTTTGAGGGCAGCCAAAGGCCAAGCAAACCCCGTGAGCATGCATTTGATGGCAAGGGGCACATCAATAATAATTTCCTTTTCGTTAGCTTCACCGCTGTGACGCACCGCAATCAAGTAGGCACGACCCACCCAGCCAATCCAGCCGGCAATGTACAGGAAAAGCACACTGGGGATGAGGAAATCACCGGCATGGCTGAGGCGACCGTCCACCACAAGGTGGGGCAGCCCATCTTCGCCACACAGAGCTTGGCTGTAGCGCTCAAAGCGTTTTTGACCGGAGGTTGGATCAGCGGTGGTATTTACAGCAGCGGCAGCGCGCTTTTGAAAGGCAGGAGAATCTTTGCAGGGGACAAGTCCTGCCACCTCAGCGGAGGCTAAAGGGGTAAAGCCTAACCACAGGGTCAAGACAAGGAGTAGGGCTAACAATTGACGCATGGAGTGTTGTCCTCAAATGCAGACAGGTCAAAGTGCATTCACGGAGAGAGCAATCCCTCCCAAAGCTGCCATCATTTTAGCGGATGGGCTTCAACCCAACCCCAGGGAAAAGGTTAATAATTTTTACGAGCGCAAATAGGAACTAATGCTTTCTGTGGCGATCGCTCTATAGTTGCTCGATGCTGCCGCGCAAACTATGTCTATTGAGTCAGACAAAGCTCCTTTGCTACACTGGATCTATTGCTGGAATTGACTTTGAAGCGTTTGGATGTCGGTGGCGCTGGGGGAAGAGCTGGCCCACTGTAAGGTCTCAACTATGAAAAGTGTTTCTCCTATTTCCCCCCCCATGGATGCTGACCTGACATTTAACTTACCCGATCAGAAGATTCTTGAGACCTTACCTCCCCAGCAATTGGTAGCGATTATCTTGCGTCAGCAGCAAATTATTAATCAACTGCGCCATACCCTCTCGCAGATTCCCGCTGCTCCTGAGACCCCACCCCCCTCAGACCCCCATCTAGCTCTGGTGAGCGAGGACACAGTTTGTTATTTTCCCTTAACGAAGGGGAACTGCTGGACAATAGGCCGCAGTGAAGACAATTCCCTTGTGCTCAGCGATCGCTGGATCTCGCGGAACCACGCCATGATTCAGCGCATGGGACAGGGAGAGTTCTATCTTATTGATCTTGGCAGCCGCAATGGCACATTTGTGAATGGTCGCCGCGTCAGTATTCCCATCGCCCTGCGCAATGGCGATCGCATTACCTTTGGCCAAACGGAACTGGACTTTTTTCACGAACCCTTTGCCCCTCTGTTTACTGAAAATGCCACTTTGTCCTTGCCCCAATCGGAAGGCTTCTCCACCGCATTGCTCCATGTCCGCCGCCTGTTGACGGTTCTCGTTGTTGATATTCGTGACTTCACTAAGTTGACGCGGCATCTAGAAGAGGAACTACTGTCGGAGCTAATTGGCACATGGTTTCATCGTGCAGGTGAGATTATCCGTCAATACGGCAGTTGGGTAGATAAGTATATTGGCGATGCGGTCATGGCGGTTTGGATCCACGACAGCGAGGAAATTGGCTATCAAGAAATTTGCCACACCCTCTCTGCCCTAGAGGATCTACGGCTGATGACGGGAGAACTGCACCGGCAATATCCCTTGCCGTGGCCATTGCGCATTGGTTCCGGCTTGAATACGGGCTATGCAATGGTGGGTAATACAGGGAGTGGCGATCGCCCCGACTATACTGCCCTAGGAGACACCGTTAACACTGCCTTTCGCCTCGAGAGTGCCACCAAAACCATTGCCGCTGATCTAGCCATGGGGGCAACCACTTACCACTACCTTGTGCAGTCTTGTCCAAGCCCTGTCCCTTTTCGACCGCAAGTGCTGAACCTCAAGGGCTATGATGCTCCTGTGCCTGCCTACGTGGGCAGCTTTGATGACCTCCATGAATTCCTTGTCCAAGCTATCAAAGACAGGGACACCCTGCACTAACCACCTGAAAAAAGAGATTCAGGGGCAGCCTCCCTCTGATATTATTGAATTGAATTGAATCACACGTAGGGGACAGCCTAGACATCAGTCTATTGTGGGCATTATGCCTCAGTTTCCTCTGTTACCCTGCTAACAATCGGCTACCGCCGCCTGCGCTCGCTGTGCGATGTGGTCAGTTCTTTTCTTTACTTTGACTCTGAATGAACCGCTGTTTTTTGTAATGACCTATGAGATGTGGGAGGTAAAGGAGTTATGCAACGTTTGGGCCGCTGGCTAGCACTGGCTTACTTCGTGGGCGTTAGCCTGTTGGGCTGGATCAACTGGAGTGCCCCAACCTTGGCGGCAAGTGCATCCACCGAGGAAGAGCTGGTCAATGTGGTAGATGAGAAACTCGGCACTGCCTTTGGTGAAAAAATTGACCTTAACAATGCCAACATTGCCGCCTTTATTCAATACCGAGGTCTGTACCCAACTCTAGCAAAACTCATTATTAAAAACGCTCCCTATCAATCCGTTGAGGATGTCCTGAACATTCCCGGCTTGACGGAGCGGCAAAAAGAAATTTTGCGGCAAAATTTGGATCACTTTACCGTAACGGAGATGGAAACGGCTCTCGTTGAGGGGGGCGATCGCTATAATAATGGGCTATACAAGTAACCGCCCTCGTTAGATAAATTTTGGGTTAGCGTTGACTCCCGCAACTTCTGGATTTGATGTCTTAATCATTGGCAGTGGTGCTGCGGGTCTCAGTGCTGCCCTTGCCCTTCCCTCCTGCTATCGCATTGGCTTGATTACCAAAACCGACCTCCAGCAATCTGCCAGTGGCTGGGCACAGGGTGGTATGGCTGCGGCCATTGACCCGACAGATTCTCCCTTACTCCATGCCCAAGACACCCTAGCTGCGGGAGCGGGTCTCTGCGACCCAGTAAGTGTCCAGTTCTTGGTTGAGCAGGCACCGGCCCAGGTTGAGCGGCTCTTGTCCCTGGGGGTAGCCTTTGATCGCACAGGCGATCGCCCTGCCCTGACCCTTGAAGCTGCCCATTCCCGTCCCCGTGTTCTTCATGCCGCTGATACGACGGGGCAAGCCCTAATTACCACCCTGTTAAAACGGGTGACTGCTGCGTCTCATATCACTCTCTTACCCAATAGCTTTGTCTTTGATCTGTGGCTAGAGTCGGGGCAATGCTGTGGCGTGTGTCTATTGCATCGGGGACGGTTTCAGTGGTTAAGGGCAGGGGCGGTTGTGCTGGCCACAGGCGGCGGCGGTCAAGTTTTTGCCCAAACCACCAATCCTCCCATAAGCACTGGCGATGGTGTGGCAATGGCATGGCGGGCGGGAGCGCAGATTCGCGATGTCGAGTTTTTCCAATTCCATCCCACGGCTCTCGCTGTTGAGGGGGCGCCGCGATTTCTCATCAGTGAAGCAGTCAGGGGTGAAGGGGCGCATTTAATAGACCACACCGGTCATCGCTTTGTGGCGGATTACCATCCTGCTGGGGAGCTTGCACCGCGGGATATTGTCAGTCGTGCCATTTACCGCCACCTGCAGCAAACCCATGCCCCCTATGTCTGGCTGGACTTGCGACCGATTCCCCGCGATCGCCTGCACTACCGCTTTCCAAAAATTATTGCTGTCTGTCGGCAGTGGGGCATTGACGTTGAGGAGCAGCCCATTCCCGTGTCCCCCGCTGCCCACTACTGGATGGGGGGAGTGGTCACTGATTTACAGGCCAAAACCAGCCTTTCCGGCCTCTATGCTGTTGGTGAAGTGGCCAGCACCGGCGTTCACGGCGCGAATCGCCTTGCGAGTAACTCCCTGTTGGAATGCTTTGTCTTTTCAGCGCAACTGGCACATCTGCACCCTCAGTCCCTCCCCTTGGGGGTGTCCCCTGTTGGTCAGCAAGCCCTTGAAATTAAGCCCGTGAGTTTTCGTCAGTGGCGCCAAAATCTGCGGGAACTCCTGTGGCAAAGTGCTGGGATTTGTCGCGATGCCCCGACGCTGATGGCTGCTCTTTCCCAAGTGAAGGAATGGCGCCAAGAGCTGCTGGCTCATCCAATCGCGATCGCCTTTCGTCAACTAGACCCCAGTTACTGCTATACCCTCAGCAATGAAGCCGCGCAAACGACCCTTTGGGAATGGGGCGAGCTACGCAACCTTTTGGACATTGCCTACTTAATTCTCAAAAGTGCCCTTTTTCGGGAGGAAAGCCGAGGGGGTCACTATCGCCAAGACTATCCCCAGCCCGATCCCAACTGGCAAATGCATACCCTGATTCGGGGAGAGCACTGGCAAAAAGCGCCCATTCAAGGCGTCCAGAGTAAACTATAGTGGCTATAGATTTCATAAATTTTTGCAGTGCTCTATCCCTATGATGCAGTCACGGCGTGTGCAGGAAAGTTTGGTGGGTCTGGTGATCCTTGCAGGCTTAGCCACATTGGGGGTCGGCCTTTTGTGGTTGCGGGGCAACCTTGCCGGTGCCAATAGCTACACCCTTGAGGTGGAATTGGAGACCGCACCGGGCTTGGCAGTGGGAACACAGGTGCGCTATCGGGGTGTCCAAGTGGGACGAGTCACGGCCATTGGTTTTGATGCCAACGGTGTTCAAGTTACTGTGCGTGTCAACAATGTGCTGATTCCCCGTGGGGCTGTACCGGAGATTCGACAGTCGGGATTCATTGGTCAGGCCTTCTTAGACTTTACCCCCAAGGAGCGAGTGCCGGAGATTCCAGAGGGTGTAACGGCCTTTGCGCCCAAATGTCAGCCAGAGTTGATTTACTGCAATGGCGATCGCGTAACCGGCGTACGTACTGCCAGCTTAGAAGATTTAGTGCGAGCGGCAAGCCGCTTTGCCACCGCCCTTGAGGAATCGAGGATTATCAACAATGCCAATACCCTCATTTTGGGGGCAACCCGCACTATCAACCGGGCTGATCAATCCTTGACGAAGATGACCACTGCCCTTGATAGCTTCAACGCCCTCAGTAACGAAGCCCGTGCCGAACTACGGAATTTTGGCACCGCCTCGCGGGCCGTGACCCGTGCGGCCAATCAAATCAGTGAAATCGTTGAGGTCAACCGCACCACCATTAACTCTGCTTTGCGCAACATTGACGGCGCTGCCCGAGATCTAAGAACCACCCTCAAGGCACTGCGACCCCTGACGCATCAACTGGAGCAGGGGGAATTGCTGGCTAATTTAGACAGGCTCATTAAAAATGGTGCGGAAGCCGCAGCCAATCTCAATAAAGTTTCCGGGGCGCTAAGTAGTCCAATTATTATGCTGTCGATCGCCCAAACCTTAGATGCTGCACGCGCCACATTTATCAATGCCCAAAAATTGACGAATGATTTGCTCAAACTCACCAGCGATCAATCCTTTCAATCCGATTTGCGACGCCTCATTAAAATCCTGAGCCGCCTCTTAGCTTCAAGCCAAGACCTTGAGCAGCAATTCTTAGCACTCCATGCTACTGCCCTAAGAGCAACTCAATCTGTCCCCTCCAGTTCTGCCCTCACTCCAACCGTGGCAGCCACGCCAACCAAGGAGGAAGAAGCCGCAATTACAAGGGATAGTGATACAAGTGATCCCTAGACTGACAATGGGTGTATTGGAGTGCAATAATCCCCTAAATCACACTGCAACTAACGAGCAGTTTCTGTGTAACCCATGCGGGTAAAGCGGACTTCGACACGACGACGGGAAACATCTGGATTACGGTTCACTGGCCCTAAGTTACCGTTGAGTCCAACACTTTCCGTAGGATCAATTGCCAGTACCCCATCCCGCCCGCCCCAACGCCCAACCCACGCCAGCCCGTCCTTTTGCTGGGGGGTGAAGGGACGATTGCCGGGAACCAGAGGTGGATTCATAATCAGGGGCTTAAATTGCGAGATTTTTAGGGTTAAGGGGGTCGCCTCTGTTTATCATAAACCTAGGGAATCAGGGTGTAGAGCCACAATTTTAGAGTGATTGGTTGTTACTGGAGATACGACTTGCCATGGAGAATGCCTTACCTGCAATTTATCTCAGTGTGTTGATTATTCTACTGGGCGTCTCAGCATGGTTTGTGGTCAAACAAATTCTCAAAACCCGTCGCATTGAATCTAGCTTGGCACGCCTCCAACGCAAACTCAAGCAGGAACCGGGCACGACTCAGGAATACTTTGAGCTAGGCAGCATCTACCTCACCAAAAAACTGGCCAGTCAAGCCATTCCTCTCTTTCAAAAAGCCTTGAAGGCGGCTGAAAGCGAAGGGGAAACCTACGTTGCCCCGATTTACAATGCCCTTGGCTACGCCTACTTTATGCAGGAGCAGTATGACTTGGCAATTCGCCAGTACAAAGAAGCCCTGAAGAATCAACCAGAATATGTGACCGCCGCTAACAACCTCGGTCACGCCTACGAGAAAAAGAATTTAGTCCAGCCTGCCCTAGAGGCCTATCAGCACACGCTGAAATACGACCCCAATAACGCGATCGCCCAACGGCGGGTAAACGCCCTGAAAAAACGGTTGAGTGGCACGGCAGCTTAAGGAGACCTCAGGCAACAAAAAACTGGCTAGGACATTCCCCAACCAGTGCTCAATTCACTATTTTCACTATTTAGGCTAGGTTTAAGTATTTTAGCTGGGTAAGCTAGCCCGCGGCTTAGGCGTCCCCTTCAATGTAGAGGAACAGCAATCCCATCACCACCGTGGGCATCAGCCAGCACACCACGGGAATAAAAATCCAAGGCAAAAAGGATGCAGCATAAGATCCCATCATAATCAGCGGTTCTCCTTCTGGATGTTCAAAATTGGGGTGACCAAGGCTCTAGTTAAAAAGACCGGTCATGATGCCATCAACAACAGAGAAGTTTTCAAGGAGGAAGAAGGCGACAAAGGCTGCTCCCATAGCCCCCACAAAGAAGCCGGCCGTAAACTGACTCCAACCTTCAGCGGTTTTCAGGGGATCGCTGCTGCTGCCACCCTTTTGAAAACTGACCAGACCATAGGCTGCTAAGCAGGCCGTGGCAATCAAAATCAGGGCGATACCAGAAATCAAACCGCCCAAGTTGGCCACATCGGAATCCCGTAGGGGACCAAGCTTGACCCAAGGACCGATGACAAAGTAGCCGTGAGCCATGCCAATTTCCAGCCCCCGCAGAATCGGGGAGAGACCCTGACGATAGGCGGGGAGGTTACCGATAAACGTCTTCACTAGGCCAGAGTCGGAAATGGGTGTTGATAAGTGCCCCACAAAGGGATCGCCATTGTATGGCTTAATCAGTTCTTCTGCCATGATTTTTATTTCCCTAGCATTCCGTCATGTCCGCGCACAGGCACAGACCTAAGTGGTTATTCTAGGCAAGGGTGGGCGATCGCGCGAGAGACAGCGTTCATCTCTTCAAGAAAGTTCATGTATCGCAACATCCCCTTACGCGGCCTCACCCCTGATCTTGGGTTAGTAGGTGGGTACGTTAGGATCGATTTCCTGACTCCAGGCGTTGATGCCCCCTTTGATATTGATCCCCTCAATGCCGGCTTGCTTAAGAATGCCTAGGGCTTTGGCAGAGCGCCCCCCCATTTTGCAGTGCACCAAGAGGCGATGGCCATTCAGCAGACTGCGGATTTTCTCCACACCGGGGCCATTTTCAATTTCCGAGAGGGGAACAAGCACAGAGCCAGGAATCCTAGCAATTTCGTACTCATTGGGGTTGCGCACATCCACGAGCACGTAATCTTGGGCACCGCTGTCCATGAGGGCCTTGAGTTCCTGCACGGTCATTTCGGGAATTTCTGCCATTTGGGCGGCCTCCTGGGCTTTGGCTTGGCGAATACCACAGAATTCTTCATAGTCAATGAGCTTGTCAATCACTGGCCGCTCAGGGTTGGGGCGCAGCTTCAGTTCACGGAATTTCATCTCTAGGGCATTAAAGAGCAGGAGACGACCACTGAGGGTAGTACCCTTGCCAAGAATGATTTTAATCGTCTCCGTGGCCTGGATAAGACCAATGATGCCTGGTAGAATTCCCAGTACTCCGCCTTCCGCACAGGAGGGGACTAGACCCGGCGGCGGCGGTTCGGGGTAGAGATCGCGGTAATTGGGTCCGCCTTCATAGTTAAAGACGGTGGCTTGGCCTTCAAAGCGAAAGATCGAGCCATAGACATTGGGCTTATTGAGAAGCACGCAGGCATCGTTGACCAAGTAGCGGGTGGGGAAGTTGTCGGTGCCATCCACCACAATGTCGTAATCCGCCATAATCTCAAGGGCATTGGCGGCGCTCAAACGGGTTTCGTAGAGATCCACTTGGCAGTGGGGATTGATTTCCAGGATGCGGTGCTTGGCAGATTGAATTTTCGGCTTGCCCACCCAAGAGGTACCGTGAATGACCTGCCGTTGCAAGTTGGAGCTATCCACCACATCAAAATCCACGATGCCAAGGCGCCCTACACCGGCAGCGGCAAGATAAAGCAGTAGGGGTGAGCCTAGACCGCCTGTGCCAATGCACAACACACTGGCTGCCTTGAGGCGCTTTTGACCCTCAACACCCACCTCCGGCAAGATCAGATGGCGGGAATAGCGTTCGTATTCGTCCTTCGTGAGTTCAATCTTGGAGAGATCTGGATTCAGCATGGTAGCCCTTCATCAAAAATGCGGCTGATCTAACCCGATCAGCAAGGGTGAGGGGATGCTCTCTATTGTACTCAGGAGCGGGACAGCGGATCTGCCAAGGTTTCAATGGTCAACACTTGAGGTGGGGTGGCATCCGGCGGATAGAGCAGGGTGAATTGAACCCGGCGGATTTCTTGGGGTTGCAGCGTTAGCCGCACCAGATCCTCTCCCTGCTGGCCTTGGCGTTGGACAAGGTGAATGATTCGACTTTGAGGGGTGCCTTGATCGTCGCGGAAGCGCAGTCGGACACTGCCTCGGAAAAAGATGCGGTTGGGCGGCTCGGCAAAGAACCGTAATCCGCTGGCGGGGGTGTCGAACTTGATAGGAGTTTGGAGGGCAAGGCGCACGGTGTGGGGGCGATCGCTGGTATTTTTCAACGGTAGAATCAAGTCGTATTCAACGCCGTAGTTGCCGTGGGCTGCATAGGCCGTATCGGGATAACGCCGCACCAAAGGAGCGCTTTGAATTTGCCCGCTGCCCAAGCGCCCTGCCACCAAGGAACTGATGGGATAGGAAAAAGCGCTGCCCGCTTCGGGAATGGGAATCGGTGGCTGTTGCGGATTGTGCCAGCGGGAGCCAAGGGCAACACCGGCTACTCGGCCATAGACAATGCTGCCCCCTTGATCGGGAGGGGTGGGAGAGCGATCGCGGGGCGTGACCAGTTCCCCTTCCATGAGAGTCTGCTGCCATTGCTCGAGGGTCGGCGGTTCATGGCCAAAGCGGGCTAAACCGGCAAGGTAAATCTCACCGCTGCTGCGGGCACGAATCAGCAGGGAACGGCCATTGAGGGGGGGATCTAGTCCTTGGACAGGAATCGGTAAATTGGCAATCAGGGCATAACTGCGAGGGGAAATCACAATTTGGGCAGGCCAGCCTGCTTGCCGCCGTCGTTGCAGAATATCCAGCATGACGCGATCGCCCGGACCGGCAAAACTTTGCCCTAGATCATTGGCCTGTTGACTGGGCAGGGGACGAAAGGGGGCATCCGGTTGACTTAGGTAACTGGCGGCATGGATTAAATTCACCGTGACCGGTTCAGAGCGGGGGTTATAGGCCAGAATTCCCAAGTAGAGGGTCGTCCGATCCTGCGGGTCGAGGGGGCGGGCAATATGGTGGGCAAAAATATCAAAGCGATCGCGAAACGAAAAGTTCAAGTGGGCACTGGGGGTAGCTTTACCTGCTGGCGGAAATGTGGACAGGAGAATGCCCGGCCGCTGGACTACCTCTGGGCTATTGCTATTGAACACCGGCACTTGGTCAAGGGCACCGGGTAAAGGCAGCACTTTTTGCGGTGTTTCAATCGTTTCTGGCGCTTGAGCCATCGCTGGAAAAATGACCACAAGGGCCGCCCAGCTCCCCAGCCACCAACGGCGTTCAATGGCCATTATCCCAACTTAGTCCAACTTAGTAGTTAATCTGCAGCGTTACACTTGCCTCCACCTGTAATTCCCCGGACACCACAGGTGTGCTCTCCGCCATTGTTGCCGCGCGAACAACAAAGGGTCTAGGCGGTGGCATTGCCTGACTAATCTGAATACTCACTACTTGGCGCGGCTGCAGATTGAGGGCACTTAGGACTACTTGGGCTTGACTTTGGGCCTCTTGGGTGGCCCGCTGTAGGGCAGTGCGTTGGGCAGCAGCAATGGTGGCCTCCGGAGCAGTAAAGCTAATGTTCTCGATTGTGGTTGCGCCGGCTTGGACGGCAGCGTCAAGCAGGGGGCCTACGCGATCGCTGGCAATGCGAAAACTCACAGTATTGCGACCGATGTAGCCTAGCAAAATTCGCCGATTCTCCTTGTATTCATAGTTGGGCGCGAGGCTTAGCCCCGTGGTTTGCAGTTGACTGACCTCCCGTCCCCGCAGCACCGCCAAAACGGCGTTGGCTCGCCGTGCCACCTCCTGCTGCACCTCCTGAGCTGTACGGCCTTGAACTTCAACGCCAAGGCTGACTTGGGCAAGGGTGGCGGAAATGGCTTCTGTGCCCCGACCGGTTACCGTGAGGATACGTTGGGCTTCTTGACCCATGGCGGGTTGCTTAGCAATCACAACCGCCCCCCCAAACAGAAGAGCGGCAAGACCAAGGGTATAGACGGGCGCCAGTGTCTCTTTTATAGCGGTATTCACCACAGTTAACTCAAACACTTGTCAACTTCTCGTTTCTCCAGACCGCCGTGGATGGGGCGCTGTTCCTCCTTAGGAACGAATGGTGTGAATCTTAATAAAATTTGTTCCCTGGGGAGTTTGGGCAGGAATCCCCCCTAGAATTACAATCTTATCCCCCTCGGTGGCTATCTGATGCTCCTTAAGTTGGTTTTCAGCTACGGCAATCATCCCTTCAAAGGTCAGGGGGAGCGTTTCCAAAAGAATCGGCTTCACGCCCCAGAGCAAATTCATCCAGTGATAAACCCGCGGGCGATCCGTAAAGGCAACAATCATGGGTTTTACCCGTTCTCCAGAGGCAATGGTTGCAGTGTAGCCCGTTTCCGTAAAGCAGGCGATCGCCCGCAGATCAAGGATTTTGGTAATAGTCGTCAGGGCCTCCCCCAGCGCATGGGTCTCATCATTGCGGTAGGCGGGCATATTCTCAAACTCAAGGTGCGGCTCCACATCTGCGGCAATGCGCGCTAGCATCTTCACCGCTTGCACGGGAAAAGCTCCCACTGCCGATTCTCCCGACAGCATCACTGCATCGGTGCCATCGAGAATGGCGTTGGCAACGTCACTGGCCTCTGCCCGTGTGGGTCGGGGATGGTGGATCATACTTTCCAGCATTTGCGTTGCCGTGATTACGGGAATGCTGCGGTAGTTGCACTCGCGAATAATCTGCTTTTGCAGCAGCGGCACTTTCTCTACCCGCATTTCTACGCCCAGATCACCGCGGGCAACCATAATGGCATCGGCTACACCCAAGATTGCCGAGAGATTTTCCACCGCCTGAGGTTTCTCGATTTTGGCCAGCACTGGCATATCCCCAGCACCATGGGCAGCAAGGTACCCTCGCAACTCCCAGAGATCCTCGGCGCGGCGCACAAAACTCAGGGAGATAATATCAACCCCTTGCTCAATGCCAAATTGAATGTCTTGCTTGTCTTTATCCGTGAGGGAAGGTAACCGCAAATTCAGATCCGGCAAGTTCACCCCCTTGCGACTTTTCAGCGTGCCCCCCTGCACGACTCGGCAGATGACCGTATTTCCCCTAATCGCCTCAACCTCTAATTCCAAGAGGCCATCGTCCAAGAGCACCTGCATCCCCGGCTGTGCCTCTTCGGCAAGGTAAGGATAATCAATGCCAATGCCCTGCATCTGTTTCTCGGTGAGCGGCACAAGGTGGACTTGCTCCCCTTCCACCAATTCAATGCTCCCTTTAGGAAGCTCGCCGACACGAATTTTAGGGCCTTGTAAATCTTGCAGGAGCGTCAGAGGCGTTGCTTCTGCACTGGCCACTTGCCGCAGCAGGGCAATGGTTTCGGCATGCTCCTGATAGTCGCCGTGGGAAAAGTTTAACCGCGCCACATTCATGCCGGCAGCCAGCATCTGCTGAATCACGTCCCGCGATCGACTGGCAGGGCCAATGGTGGCGACAATTTTGGTGCGACGAAAAAGCATAAAAGAAGGGGATAATGGGTCATTCCCTAAATCTTAGGTATAGATCAGGAAATTCAGCAGTATTCTGGCTTGCATTCAGGATTAAGTTTTGTGGATACAGGGATGTGGCTATAATTTGCCTCGTGACGCTTAGCTTGTGGAGGCCGCGATGACACGTCCCCTCACGCCCGATAATCAAACACTGAGTCGTCCTTGGACGTGGCAAGATGGCCTGATTATTCTGGCCTTGATTGCCCTGATTTTTTGGATTGTCAATACCGCTGCTCAGTTTACAGGGGAGTACGATCCCACGATTACCATTGAGCTGAGTCCGGCGGTCTTGCCGAGTTACACCGCTCAAACGCTCCTGCGGATGCTCATTGCCTACATTATTTCCTTGGTGTTTAGCATCCTCTATTCCTATATTGCCTACTACAACCGTGCTGCCGAAAAAATCCTGTTGCCTCTATTGGATATTCTGCAATCGATTCCCGTGCTGTCGTTTCTTCCGGGGGTGGTGCTGGCACTGATTGCCCTCTTTCCGGGAAGTCGTATTGGTGTGGAGTTGGCGGCCATTATTCTCATCTTCACGGGGATGGCCTGGAACATGACATTTAGCTTTTACCAGTCTTTGATTGGTGTGCCTCAGGAGCTGCGGGAGGTGGCAAAAATTTATCGGCTGGGGTGGTGGCAGCAGGTGTGGACCCTAGATCTGCCGGCGGCCGCCATTGGCCTGATCTGGAATAGTGTCATGTCGGTGGCCGGCGGTTGGTTTTTCTTGATGGCCATCGAGTCTTTTACCCTTGGCGAGAAAACCTTTACGCTGCCGGGCTTAGGTTCCTATCTGGCAGAGGCAGCCAACCAACAGAGTTATGCAGCATTGGCCTATGGTCTGGCGGTTCTGATTGGTGTGATCATCGTTATTGATATTTTGGTGTGGCGTCCGCTCATTGCTTGGGGTGAAAAATTCAAGGTGGAGATGGTGGAGGCGGAAAATGTGCCTAAATCTTTTGTTCTTGATTTCCTAAGGCGATCGCCCACATTGCGAGCCTTCCACCAAAATATCTTTGCTCCCCTCTGGGAACGACTCGATGAGCAGTTGCGCCCTAAACAGCCACGTCAATTCCCTGTACCCCAGAGTCGTCAAGGCAACTGGCCAATAACACCGATTATTTTGCTGATTTTGGCTGTGTTCGTGGTTTGGGGGGCGATCGCCTTT